>NZ_RZSC01000311.1:0-6623 GCF_003998155.1 Mesorhizobium sp. M1E.F.Ca.ET.063.01.1.1 | reverse complement strand
CTACAATATCGTGCCGTTTGCCAAGTTCGGCCGCGACGGCCGACCCGACAATCCCAGTCGAACCAACCAGGACAATTCGCATAGAGTCTCCCCTGAATAAGGTAACAGCTAGGAGGCGATCTCAAATAGCGGGGCAAGTGCGGCGCGGAGCGCAGTATCCTGCTCCGCCGAGAGCTTTGCCAACGGCTTGCGAACATTGCCGGTTCCGAAGCCGCGCAGCTGCGCGGCTCTTAGAACAGAAGGCGTATAAGGTGCCCGCCAGATGAAAAGCAACGAGGGCAGCATGCGCTGCCAAAGTGCCAGCGCCCTGTCGAAATCCTTCGTCGCCACAAGGTTGTATAGTTCGACAGCCTCGCGAGGCATGTAGTTTGCTGCGCCCCAGATAACGCCGCGCGCGCCAGCCATTAGTGCATAGAGGGTCGTTGTATCGCAGCCGTTTAGAACCGTGCCTCTCGTCTGCAGATACTCCTGATGCACGGTGAAGTCGCCGGCGCTATCTTTGATGTAATTGAAATGCTTGAGACCGCTCAGTCGACCAAAAAGGCGGGGCGAGACCGCGATCCCGGTCGCCTGTGGAATGTTGTAGCCGACAATATCCACGCCGACCGCCGCATCGATTTCCTTGTAGAAATTGAAGAGTCCATCTTCGTCTGACGGACCTTCCAGATACGGCGGCAAAATCATCAGCGCGTCCGCGCCGACTGATTCAGCTTGCTGTGAGCGCCGTATAACTTCGTCCATGTTCAGGGCCGAGGTCTGGCAGACAACATTACACCGGCCTGCGATGCGCTTCGCTCCGAGCTCGTAGAGCCGATTGCATTCGGATTCGGTCAGGTAAGGGTGTTGGCCTGTACCTGCCCCAAGAACCAAGCCATGAACTCCCGCCGATACGTATTTTTCGATCAACTCCTCGAAGAGGCCGTAATCGATCGCACCGTTAGGTTGGAACGGTGTCTGCATTGCAAGATTGATGCCCTTCAGGTCGGCCATTGCAGTTCCTCTTTGTTGCTAGACTTCCGCGCCCGCCTGCCTGAAACGACGAGCCGTGACAAACCGGACGCCCATTGATGTGAAAAGTCTTGGATAAGTCCTGCTCGGAGCGGCCCGCGTCTTCAGGATATCGATCACAGCCGAAGATTGCCCCGTGGCCAGTTCGGCGACAGCCTTGCCAAAGGCAGCCCCGCGAGCGACGCCGGTTCCATTACAGAAGGCGGCACCATAGACGTCCTGCGCCAACTCGCCGAAGACCATGCCGCCATTTTGCGCGAGCGTAAGCAGACCACCCCAGCTGGCCTCAAAGCCGATTGACGAAAGCCCGGGCCATCGGCGGTCAAATGCTACCTGCTGCTGGGTCCGAGCCCTCAGGACATCTTGTTTCGTTGTCTTGAAATTCGTCGCATACGAGTAAACGTTTCTAAGGAAAAGACGGTTGTCGATCGTGCGTCGCACCGTCGTCCCAAAGCTGTCGGCCGGAATAAGCCCATAGGTTCGCTTGTTGCCCACGTTGGAAAGCTCGCTCTCTGTGAGCTGTCTGGTCATGCTCGCGAAGGTGTAGAGCGGTATGGCTCGGTTTTCAAAGAAGCCAAATCTCGTCAGATAACCCGAAGCGCAGATGATTACCTTCGACGCCCTGATTGTTCCGCCACGCGTCTCGCATATATGCTTCGGTGCGCCGAACTGGGCCGCCACGATGGGGGTGTTTTCATGGACGGTAACGTTCTCGGGGAGGCGGTTTACGGCGTTCTTGAGATACTTCGCAGGTTGGACCAGAATCGTGCCTGGGTGATGCAGAGCTTTGACGTAGTGCCTGCTGCCGGTGATCGCCTGAATCTCAGGGGTTTCAACCCAGCTGTACTTTTGTCCAAGCTTATCGAGTGCCTCCGAAAAGCGGTGTAGGTCGGCGACGCCGTGAGATGTGGCGGCGCTGTGGTATTTCCCTTGCGGGTCCCAGTCGCAGTCTACCCCATGCTCCTCGACGGCGCTTCGAATGTAGGCGATGCCTTCAAGGTTGACGTACAGCTCTTCCTTGTTCCCCCTAATGTCTTCGACGAAGTCGCGTTTTCGGGGATTGTGCGCGAGATCGATGACGAAGCCCATGCACCGTCCGGATGCATTGTCCCCGATGCGGCCGGCGTCGACCAGGATTACGGAAGACTGGGGGTTGAGTTCGGCAAATCGGCGGGCCGCGTGAAGCCCCATCCAGCCGCCGCCAATGACTAGGCAGTCGCATGCGACATCGCCTTGTTGCGGCACCAAGGGCAGCTCCGGTCCCGACGTGCGGTACCACCCGGAGGCCGTTGGCTCCGGATGTGGTGCCTCGACGACAATGCGCTGTCTTGTCTTTGCTTGGTTCAAAGAGATCACTGCCAACTACTCGCTCGGGTGAAGGCGGCCGGTGGCGTGGTCGTGCGCACCGCTCGCTCTGGCTTGTTCCTGCTTCGAATAGACCATGTGCTATTAGTCTCGTAGACGGAAAATATGCCGTCTGATATAGACCTGCTTCATGTCCAAGCTTCGCAATCTTGTCCCCTCGACACATTCGCTTTTCGTCTTCGAAGCGGCGGCTCGCACGCTGAGCTTCAAGAACGCTGCCAGCGAACTCAACGTGACGCAGCCGAGCGTCTCGCATTCGATCAAAATGTTCGAAAAGCATTGCGGGACGGCGCTCTTTGTCCGAGACAATCGGGGAGTGCAGCTGACTGAGCCAGGCAGGCAGCTCTACGACGAGGTGCGCGCCAGCTTCCGCCGCCTGGAACAGCGGCTTGAGACCATCTCAGATCGCGGAACGAAGTACATCACTTTCGCAGCTTCGACATCTCTAGCGGCCCATTGGCTCGCGCCCCAACTCTATCATTTCCAGGAAGAGCATCCGGACGTAAGGATCAAAGTGGTCGCCACCGATCGGGATGTGGAGCCAGACCATGAGATTGATGTCACGGTGTGGGTCCGGCCACGGGATTTTGAAAGGGTCAACAGTTGGTTCGTCTGCGACGAGATCATCTTCCCCGTCTGCTCACCCGCGTATCTTCTGGCGCACCCCTCTCCACAAGTCGTCGAAGATCTGATCCACCATCAGTTGATTCATTCGTCCGATGCTTTTCGCAAGCGCCTGGATTGGCCAGAATGGGTCGAACTGGCAGGTGGCGATGCCAGCGATATCAAACCCAATATCGTGTTCAATGATTACCAGCTAACGCTTCAAGCGGCGCTGGCTGGTGAAGGAATAGCGCTGGGATGGTCCCTGACCGCCCAGCAGTTGCTTAACAACCGGCTTCTGGTCAGGCCATTGCCAACCCAGATACAGACCGACAGGGCCTTCTTTCTTTTGGCCAGCGAGGATGCCAGCAAGAACAAGAGATGCAAGGTTTTGGTTGACTGGTTTCTCGCCCAGTCTGAGCAACTCCGCCCTTGACCTGAATTGCTCTCGCCCTGGCCAATGGCCTAGGGAGCCTTGCTCATAGCGGGGCTGGACATAAATTGACTTTAACACCAGCGAAACCTTTTGCCTCTTCTCAGGCCAATTGCCGGCACCTATCATCAACTAGACCAAGTCAGAAACGCGTTCTCAGACGACGGAGCCTCGGGTGTTTAGTGCGGGATGCCAGATGATGGATACTGAAACCCCGCAATCCGGCGCGGCGGAGGATTCCGGCTTCCAATTTGATCTGTGGGAATTCTGGCTGGCAGTTTGAAATCAACTCCCAAGGCTTCAACCGGAAGCCTGGTCGGCGCCCCATCGAGATGGGGCGCCGACTTCCTTTGAATTGAGCACCAGGTAAATCGACATGGCTGACGAAGAGATCATCCTTTCCGAGTTGTCCGACGAGGAACTTGTGCAGCAGATGCATGACGACCTCTATGACGGGCTGAAGGAGGAAATTGAGGCAGGCACCAACATCCTCCTCGAGCGTGGGTGGCAGCCCTACACGGTGCTAACCGAGGCGCTGGTCGAAGGCATGCGCATCGTCGGCGAAGACTTCCGCGACGGCATCCTGTTCGTGCCGGAGGTGCTGCTGTCGGCCAACGCCATGAAGGCTGGCATGTTCATCCTGCGTCCGCTGCTTATCGCCACCGGCGCGCCAAAGCAGGGCAAGATGGTCATCGGAACCGTCAAGGGCGATATTCATGACATCGGCAAGAACCTTGTCGGCATGATGATGGAGGGCGCGGGATTCGACGTCATCGATCTCGGCATCAACAATGCGGTCGAGAAGTATATGGCAGCAATTGAAGAGCATAAGCCGGACATCCTCGGCATGTCGGCGCTGCTCACCACCACCATGCCCTACATGAAGGTCGTCATCGACACGATGAAGGAAAAGGGCATCCGCGACGACTATATCGTGCTGGTGGGCGGCGCACCGCTCAACGAGGAATTCGGCAAAGCCGTCGGTGCCGACGCCTATTGCCGCGACGCGGCGGTGGCGGTCGAGACCGCCAAGGATTTTATGAAGCGCAAGCATAACACCCGCATCTGATGGCAGGTGCCGATCCCTGAAAACGCTGGCGTCAATGGCCTCTCGATGTTGATCACCATCAACCAGGATTTAACCCTATGAATGCCCCCTTTTCAGCAGGAGACTCTTCGCGAATCGAGGGATGGAACGTGCACCGCCAAGTGATCGACACCTTAGAGGTGTATCGACTTGTTATACTTGCCCTCCCCGGCTTCTCGCAACTCAGCCTTTCATCCTTCGTGGATCCGCTTCGCCTCGCAAATTCCGTCTCAGGTCGGCCCTTCTTCCAGTGGACCATCGCAAGCCTTGACGGCAAGCCGGTTGAGTGCGCCAGCGGGTTTATCCTGTCAGTCGGCAGCGATTTTGCCAGCGCTGGAGCGTGCGTTCAGGCTGGCAAAGGGCCGAGCATGGTCATTGTGTGCGCCGGGGACCGGGTTGAAAAGCAAACCTCGACCGCACTCAATAAGATTCTTCGGCTTTGCAAGCGGCATGGCGTCCCGATTGCCGCTTTGGGTACTGCGACATGGCTGTTGGCGGACAGTGGACTGCTCGACAATGCCGCATGCACAATCCATTGGGACAAGAGGGCTGCCCTCTCTGAAAAATTCGATAGCCTGCAAGTGACTGACCGACTGTTCGTTCGTGATACCCACATCGTTACTTGCGCAGGAGAATTCGCGTCTTTCGACCTCGTTATGGAGTTGATTACCGAAAGCCTTGGAAAAGACACTGCATTAGCTGTCTGCCGACATACGACTGCAGGGCACTGGCGCTCAGCCTCTGACAGACAATGGACGATCGATGGCAGCGAAATCGGCGTCTGCAAACCGGTCGCCGAAGTCATTCGAATTATGGAAGAACATATTGAAGACCCGCTGCCCCTTCGCGACATCGCGAAATGCGTCGGACGCTCACAGCGTCAGATCGAAAGACTTTTCCGGCGCTCGGTTTCGTCGTCTCCCATGCGCTTTTACCTGTATCTGAGACTTAGTCGCGCCAAGCGTCTGATCAGGCAAACAGAATTGCCGGTTGTTGAGATCGCGATCGCCTGCGGATTCGCATCAGCGTCGCATTTTTCGAAATGTTTCCGCGCGGCATTCGGCGCCAATCCCAGTGCCTGTCGGGGCTAACATTGCAGCTGAGCGTAGGTCGATATTGGCAACGGCTGGCCAGACACAGCTTGATTTCCTTTCCATCAGACTTGCGGGTGACCTGCTCCCCGTTTTGTCCGCGCCTATAAGTTGGCGCTGTTCACGTTGTGGTCCGATCTGGACCGGTTTGCAAATTCGTTCGGGTGAGCCCATCGAGGCTCGTATGGGGCGATTCACATTGCAATCGATCCTCCATTCTTCGATGCTGTGCGGGCGTGCCGATAGCTGGTGAACAGGCGTTCGTTGAGACACTCATCGTGTAGCCGACCACTGAAGCTTTCCACCAAGCCGTTCTGCCTTGCCGGGCGCGATGTAGTGCCATTCGACCTGCCGATCCTCCTGCCACGCCAGGATGGCATTCGAGGTCAGCTCGGTGCCATAGCACCTACGGAAGGAATGAGCGGAGGGAGCCGCGATCCTCGGCGATGATGTCTAGCTCCCGGGAGACACGTTCGCCTGAGATCGAGTTGTCGACGACGGTCGCCAAACACTCCCGGCTGAAGTCGTCGATGACGCACAATATCCGGAAGCGAAGGCCGTCGGTCAGTGTGTCGGAGACGAAGTCGAGGCTCCAGCGCTAATTGGCATCCTGCGGGATCGCCATCGGTGCTCTCGTGCCGAACGCCCGCTTGCGGCCACCTCGCTTGCGCGTCAGCCGCTCCTCGCGATAGAGCCGGTAGAGCTTCTTCCAGTTCACCGCCACGTCTTCGCGCTTCAGCAGCAGATGCAGCCGACGGTAACCAAAGCGCCGTCGCTCAGCCGCCAGTTCCCGCAGCCGCTTGCGCAAACCGGCATCATCTGGTCGCGACGGACGGTAGCGGTAACCTGCGGCTCCATGCCGACGAGCCCGCAGGCCCGACGCTGCGAATAGCCCTTGTTCTCGATCGCCCAGGTCACGGCGGCCCTCCTCGACCCAGGCGTCAGAAGTTTTTTCCGAGCATCTCGCGCAAGGTCAAGACGTCGAGCATTGCATCGGCCAGCAAGCGCTTCAGCTTGCCGTTCTCCTCCTCAAGGC
>NZ_RZSC01000310.1:0-6653 GCF_003998155.1 Mesorhizobium sp. M1E.F.Ca.ET.063.01.1.1 | reverse complement strand
CCTCTGCCCTGCCGGGCATCTCCCCCTCAAGGGGGGAGATCAGCAGATCGGACGCCCCGCCAGCCTTGCTACCCCGGAGATTGGCGAAGGTCGGGATGATATCCAATCTCCCCCCTTGAGGGGGAGATGGCCGGCAGGCCAGAGGGGGGTGCCTGGGCGAAGGCATCTCAAATCATGCTAGCCCTCTTCCTCCGAGACATCCGCCTGTCCATCCGCGCCGGCGGCGGGGCGCTGGTCGGCGTGATCTTCTTCCTGGCGGTGATCGCCACCATTCCGTTTGGCGTCGGGCCGGACCTCAACCTTTTGTCGCGCATCGGCCCCGCGATCCTGTGGATCGCCGCGCTGCTCGCCTGCCTGCTCGGGCTCGACCGGCTGTTCCAGGCCGACCGCGAGGACGGGTCGCTCGACCTGCTTGTGCTCAACTACGACCGCCAGATGCTGGCGCTGACGGTGCTGACCAAATGCGTGGCGCATTGGACAGGCAGCGTGCTGCCGCTGGTCATAGCCGCACCGCTGCTCGGCCTGTTCATGAACATGGAGCCGGTTGCGATCGGCGCCACGGCGCTGACGCTTCTCGTCGGCACGCCGGCCATCACCTTCATCGGCGCCGCCGGGGCGGCTGTGGCGGTTGCGCTGCCGCGCGGCGGATTGCTGATCTCCGTGCTGGTGCTGCCGCTCACCATTCCGGTGCTGATCTTCGGCGTCTCGGCCAGCTACGGCGCGGTGGCCGATCCGGCGCCGTTCCTGCCGCCCTTCCTCATTCTTGCCGCGCTGACGCTGTTTCTTGCCGTGATCGGGCCGCTGGCGGCGGCGCTGGCATTGCGTCACGGGACGGATTGAGGCCTGCGGAACGTTCTCAATCTGCGGCGCCGCGCCTGATTGCGCAGCCTGCGATGCAGGGCTAAGGGAAGGCATGATCGAACGGATTGGCAAGGCAGGCGCGGAAGGCGCGCGCAGGGAGCGGTGGGCGTGAGCGCGCATGCTCTGTATGTCACCGCGGCCTATGCCATCACGGCGATCGTGCTGGCCGGGCTGATCGGCTGGGTCCTCATCGACCAGCGGGCGCGCAGGCGCGATCTTGCAGCGCTCGAAGCCTCCGGCGTGCGGCGCCGCTCCGACAAGGCCGGGACCACGAAGCCGTGAGCGTCGAAACGAAAATGCCGTCGCCGCCGCGCCGCCGCCTGTTCGTGCTCTTGCCGCTGCTGGTCTTCTTGGGCCTGGCGGGGCTGTTTCTCTCACAGCTCCTGTCCGGCCGCGACGAGTCGGAAATCCCCTCGGCCCTGATCGGCCTGCCGGCGCCGCAGACGAATCTGCCGCCGCTGGAGGGGACGAGCCTGCCGGGTCTCGATTCGAAAGCCTTCGCCGGCAAGGTGACGCTGGTCAACGTCTTCGCGTCGTGGTGCGCGCCGTGCCGGGAAGAGCATCCGGTGCTGCTGGCGCTGTCTGAGGACAAGCGCTTCACGCTTGCCGCGCTGAATTACAAGGACGAGCCGGAAAACGCCCGCCGCTTCCTCGGCGATCTCGGCAATCCGTATCAGGCGATCGGGGTCGATCCGGCCGGCCGAGCCGCGATCGACTGGGGCGTCTATGGCGTGCCGGAGACCTTCGTCATCGGCAAGGACGGCAAGATCGCCTACAAGCATGTCGGGCCGCTGACACCGGAATCGGCGAGGGATCTGCTGCTGCCGCAGATCGAGAAAGCGCTGACGGCGCGTTGATATTCAGGTGAGGCCGGCCTGCAAATGGCGGCTTCCTGCGCTTCCGGTGCTCACGTACTTTAGAGTACGCTCCGCTCCGGTTCTCGGAAACCACCATTTTCGACTCGGCCTGACCTGAATCTCAACGCGCCGTCAGGCCCCGCGCCGGGTGGCTCAGCCGTAGATCTGCTTGTGGATCTGGTAGAGCATCTCGGAGCGGTCGGCGCGCAGATCGGCGAGATCACGGCTCGACAGGTTCTCAATTTCGGCGACGAGACGGTTGTACTGGCGGCGCTTGGCGATGTTGGTGCGAGCGCGGGAGACGATGTTGTCGAAGATCATGACGAGGTTCCTTTGCTGCCGCATTCCTGCGGCGGGTTTGTTCCTCCCTTGATCGATTGCGAGCATGACATAGGAATGGTGCATTGCAAAAGAAAGATGTTGCAATGCACCATTGCAACCAGCGCATAGCCGGTTAACCGGCCGTTACCCGCATGTCGGCCCCGCAGGTCGTCGTGACAAACACGAGATAGGGTGAAGTGTCATCGTCGATCTTGCCAGATTGCTCGCCGGCTGGCTTGATCGCCCCACAGCGTCGCGCGTCCTTCATGCGCACGTGAATGCCGGGAGGAAAAGCATGACGGCCGCCGACTATGAAGTTCTCGATCCGCGTTTCTCGCGGCTGGTCAACGCCAATGAGCGGGTGGAGAAGCTGTTCACCGGATGCCGCTGGGCGGAAGGCCCTGCCTGGTTCGCCGCCGGCCGCTACCTGGTCTGGTCCGACATCCCCAACAATCGCATGCTGCGCTATGACGAGACCGACGGCAGCGTCAGCGTCTTCCGCCAGCCCTCCGGCAATTCCAACGGCAACACCGTCGACCGGGAGGGCCGGCTTCTCACCTGCGAGCATTCGGGCCGGCGCGTCAGCCGCACCGAGCATGACGGTTCCATCATCACCATCGCTGACAAATGGCGCGGCAAGCGGCTCAACTCGCCCAACGACGTCGTGGTCCGCTCCGACGGTTCGATCTGGTTCACCGATCCGGCCTACGGCATCGACAGCGACTATGAGGGCGATCATGCCGAGAGCGAGATCGGCGCCTGCAATGTCTACCGCGTCGACCCCGGCACGGGCGAGATCGATGCCGTCATCACCGACATGGTCAGGCCCAACGGGCTCGCCTTCTCGCTCGATGAAAGCCTGCTCTATATCGCCGACACGGGCCGAACGCATGGCGCCAAGAACCCGGCGCATATCCGCGTCTTCAATGTCGGCAAGGCCGGCAAGAAGATCTCGGGCGGCAAGGTCTTCGCCGACTGCACGACCGGCCTGTTCGACGGTTTTCGGCTCGACGAAAGCGGGCGCATCTGGACGAGCGCCGCCGACGGCGTCCATTGCTACGATCCCGACGGCACGCTGATCGGCAAGGTCAAGGTGCCGGAAGTGGTCGCCAACTGCGTGTTCGGCGGCGCCAAGCGCAACCGCCTCTATATCTGTGGCACCACGTCGCTCTATGTGGTCTGGCTGATGGTGAACGGCGCCAAGACGTATTGAATGTGATCGTCGCATACCGCCACGCGGATCTCGGGGGCTGAGGCAAACCTGAAGATGTCGGATGTTGGCGGGACAGCACCCCCCTCTGCCTTGCCAGGCATCTCCCCCGCAAGGGGGGAGATTGGCAGCGTCGCCTGCGGCGCTTTTCCTGCGATGTTGGTGATTTGCGAAAGCAGAACTGACATCCAATCTCCCCCCTTGCGGGGGAGATGTCCGGCAGGACAGAGGGGGGTGCGAAGGAACGCAGAGGTAGCCGATGGCCGCCGCTCAGCGGGCGCGAATGAAGGCGGCGAAGCTCTGAACCGCCTCGCGCATCGCTTGCCGGTTGGCCGGCTCCGCCAGGATCGCCTCGATCTCCGGCGGCTTCTTGCCGAGCAGCGCGATCTCGAGCGCGGCGTCCTCGTAAAGCGCGAAAGACATGGTGCGCATGATCTCGGCGAGTGCCGCCCGGGCATAGAGCGAGCGCGGCGAGGCATGCACCAGCATCGCCGGCTTGCCGACCGCGGCATCGCGCGACACCAGCCAGTCGAGCGCGTTCTTCATGCCGCCCGGCACGCCATGCGCATATTCCGGACAGGAGACGATGACGCCGTCGGCGCGGGTGACGGCATCGATCAGGGCGGCTGCTTCGCACGGCGTGCGCTCGCCCTCATCGTCGGGATTGAAGATCCGCAGCCGGCCAAGACCGTCATAAACGGTGGCGCGGCAATCCGCCGGCGCATTGGCGGCTAAAGCCGCGACAAGGGCCGAATTGGTCGAGGCGGCGCGCAGGCTGCCGGAAATGGCGAGGATTTCGATCAAGGGGATGAGCCGGACGGAACGGGTGAGTCGTTCCGAATGCTACCACATGGTCTGCCTGTAATCGTCGTCCAGCTCGCGGTCGATCTCTCCGGCGCTCTCGGCCAGCGCGAGCTGGTCGCGGATGATCTGGCCGAGCGTCGGCAGCGTTGCGCGGTCGTACCAGGTCTCCGGCTTCCACAGCTCGGAGCGCATGAAGGCCTTGGCGCAATGCATGTAGGCGGCCTTGACCGTCACCACGATGACGCTCTGCGGCTCCTTGCCGTCGACGGCCAGACGCTCGCGCAGGCCGGCATCGATGGTGATGCGGGCGTCGCCGTTGACGCGCAGCGTCTCGTTCATGCCGGGAATGAGAAACAGCAGCCCGACGGACGGATTGCGGATGATGTTTTCCAGCGTGTCCAGCCGGTTGTTGCCTGGACGGTCGGGAATGGCGATGGTGTTCTGGTCGAGGATGGCGGTGAAGCCGGGCTTGTCGCCCTTCGGCGTCACATCGGCATTGCCGGCGCCGTCCGACGAGCCGATCAGCACGAAGGGGCTCTTGCCGATGAAGGAGCGGCAGTGGACGTCGAGCGCCTTGAGCTCCTTGCGGATCGAGCCGTCGGTCGGTCGGGGCGTCTTGTAGATCGTCCTCAGCTCGTCGCGCGTGGTGAGGAATTCCATCCCGTCCCCCCTGTCTTCACGCAATTCCGAACGGAAAACCGCTGTGCGCTTTTCCTGGAATTGCTCTTTATCCTGACGCAATTCCGAACGGAAAACCGTTAAACACTTTTCCTGGAATTGCTCTACTTGCCGGCGTTCTCTTCCTTGGCTTTTTCCTCCAGCGAATGGCGCATGATCAGCGGCATCTGGCTGAAGGTGAAGAGCAAGGTGATGGGAATCGTGCCCCAGACCTTGAAATATAGCCAGGTCGCTTCCGAGAAATTGCGCCAGACAACCTCATTGAGCACGGCCAGAAACAGGAAGAACAGCCCCCACCGGAAACTCAACTTGCGCCAGCCTTCGGCATCGAGCTGGAAGGCCGAATCGAACACATGGCCGAGCAGCGGCCTGCCGAAGGCCAGCCCGCCGAGCAGCGTGAAGCCGAACAGCGCGTTGATGATGGTCGGCTTCATGAAGGCGAAGGTCTTGTCCTGCAGGTACAGAGCGAGCGCGCCGAACACGAACACGATCACCGCCGAGGCGAGCGGCATCAGCGGCAGGCTGCGTGTCAGTGCCCATGACACGCTGAGCGAGAGCGCCGTCGCCACCATGAAAAACGCGGTGGCGATCAGGATCGGTTCGCCGAGATGGGTGAGGATCGGGAATTTTCCGGCCAGCCATTCGCCGCGGATCGTGGTGAAGAAGAACACCAGGCCGGGTCCCAGCTCGAGCAGGAACTTCAAGCCGGGCATGAGCGGCTTGCGGCGCGGATCGGACGGGTCGCGTTCGATGATGTTCATAAAAGTCCTTCTTGCGCATGATCTGGCCGAAAAGCAGGCGGCTCCGGGCAGATCACGCCTTGGTCAAGCCACGCCGGCGATCGCCCGGGCGAACTCGCTGGCGGAAAACGGTTCGAGGTCGTCGACCTGCTCGCCGACGCCGATGAAATAGACCGGCAATCTGTGCTTGGCGGCGATCGCCACCAGAATACCGCCGCGCGCCGTGCCGTCCAGCTTGGTCATCACCAGGCCGTTGACGCCGGCGACATTGCGGAAGATCTCGACCTGGCTCAGCGCATTCTGGCCGGTGGTGGCGTCGACCGTCTGCAGCACGGTGTGCGGCGCCTCCGGATCGAGCTTGCCCAGCACGCGCACGATCTTTTCCAGCTCCGCCATCAGCTCGGTCTTGTTCTGCAGCCGCCCGGCGGTGTCGATGATCAAAACGTCCGAGCCCGCCTCTTTCGCCTTCTCGAAGGCGTCATAGGCGAGGCCTGCGGCATCGGCGCCGAGCTTGGAGGCGACGACCGGCGACTTGGTGCGCTCGCCCCAGATTTTCAACTGCTCGATCGCCGCGGCGCGGAACGTGTCGCCGGCGGCGAGCATCACCGAAAGCCCGCCTTCGGTCAGCTTGGCCGCCAGCTTGCCGATGGTCGTGGTCTTGCCGGTACCGTTGACGCCGACGACCAGGATGACATGCGGCTTGTGGCTGAGGTCGAGCTCGAGCGGCTTGGCGACCGGAGTCAGCACCTTTTCCACTTCCGCCGCCATGACCGAGCGCACCTCGGCATCGGAAACATCCTTGCCGTAGCGGCTGGAGGCGAGCGAATCGGTGACACGCAGCGCCGTTTCGACGCCGAGATCGGCGCGGATCAGCACGTCCTCCAGGTCCTGCAGCGTGTCCTCGTCCAGCTTGCGCTTGGTGAAGACGCCGGCGATGTTGCCGGTGAGCTCGCGCGAGGAACGGGCGAGCCCGTCCCGCATGCGCTGGAACCAGGAGCGTCTCGCCGCCGGTTCCGCCGCCTTTTGCGTCTCGGCCTTCTGCTCGACCTTTTTGGCGACCGTCACCTTGCCGGCGGAGAGCGGAGGCGGTGCAGGCTGCGTTGAAGGCGAAGGAACTGGCGCCAGCGTTACCTCCCCCTCGATGGGGGAGGTCCCGAGCGCAGCTCGGGGATGGGAGTGACT
>NZ_RZSC01000030.1:0-21402 GCF_003998155.1 Mesorhizobium sp. M1E.F.Ca.ET.063.01.1.1 | reverse complement strand
AACACTCCTCAGATGGAAAATCCGACACCGTGGAGTCGATCGTCAGCCGAATTTGCGCGCTGACGGCATAATTATGCTGCCGGAGTATCCCGTTATTTCAACGCCGCTGCCGAAGCCACGCGAGCGGCTCGCGAAACCTTCAAGGATGTCTCGTGCCACGTGTCCAGCGGCGGGGATGGGAACCAGCTTGCCACCTGTTTCAGATCCCGCGCGCTCGCTTACCTCGCCGATCACGACGGGCAGCAGGTCTACGCTTTCGAGATTTCCGTTCGCATCGTAGCGGCAGGCGGCGACGATGCTCTGCCAGACTTCCGGAGGATCCCATTCGCCCTCATCGGGATGGACGTGGAAGAGGAAATTTCCCAGACCGTAGAAAATTGGGGAGCCTTTGTAGACCTCCACCGCCTGAAGAACGGGGGCGCCGTGGCTGACGAAAAGGTCAGCACCGGCATCGACGCATGTGCGGGCGAAGGCCTGCACCCAACGGGGCACGTCCTGCCAACCCGGTTCCCAATGGTGATGATGCAGATATGCAATGACGAAGTCGCCTTGAGCGGCCGCCTGCCGGATAGCGGATAAATGGATGCTCGCACTCTGCGGGTCGATCTCGATCAGGCGGCCAAAGTCTGCCGCCTGCGTGAATACAGTACCATAGAAGTTGATCTCGCTGCCATTTTCTAGCGCCGGCGGGTCCTCCGGTTGGGCATAGTTGGTCAGCTCGAGATGCGAGCTCTGCAGGTGGCTGCCAAGCCTTGCCAGTCTCCTGAAATGCCCGTCCGGGACGGCAATCTTGCGAATAGTCTTCAGCCGGTTGACGCCTGGGCGGGCCGGCCGGGAAGCCGTGCGGTTTTCGGCATACATGTTGGCCGGGCCAGGGCCTGCATCGACCGCGAGAAGAGAGACCTGCCTTCCCCCCAATTTCCGCCGGCCGAGCTTGGCGGCTTCGGTCTCGTCGGCCCCTATCCCCGCGTACAGGAAACCACGTGCTTCGACCTCATCCAGTGTTGAGAGAACACCTTGGGGGCCGAGATCGAACGCATGGTTGTTTGCCAGGGCGAGAGCATTGAAACCGACATCCTGCAAAGCGTCCAGCACTTCAGCTGTGGAGTAGCCAAAATACCGACCCTTGGTAGGCCATCCGGCATGTTTGCCGAGGATCGTCGACTCGAAATTCGTGAACACGACGTCGCCTTGCTGAAGGAAGCGCTCAACTTTGGTGAACCGCTCGTCTTGTACATGGCGGATGTCGTGCGTGATCAGCGATTGACCGGTCACGACCGCGCAAAATGGATCTTTCATGAGACTCGCCTCAGGAGAGTGGAAGTTGTCCGCTGGCACGCTCTCAGCGGCACGCCGGTGTCGAAGTTGGTTCTCGGCTATTTGGACACCCCTGGTGCAATGTCCGTCTTGAACCACTTCAGGCTCAATGCCTTGATTGTTCCGTCCGTGGTGGCGGCGTCGATGGCAGCGTTGAATTTCGTGACCAGTTCGGCGTCGTCCTTGCGGATGCCCGCGCCGACGCCAGGTCCCCACAGACCGCCTTTCAGTTCCGGGCCAAAGAAGACAGCACTGGAGCCGTCGGGGGTTTCCAGAAAGTCGCGCCACGTAAAGTAGTCGGCGAGACCGCCGTCGACCCGCCCTGCGGCGAGATCGAGCTTCAGATTATCGAGACTGTCGTAGCTGCGGATGGTCACAACATCGCCGAGGAGTTGCTTCACAACGGCTTCCGAGTTTGATGAGCGAAGGACACCGATGGCTTTGCCGCTGAGAGTCGATCTCACGCGCTCGATGCTGGCCTTCTCTTTGTCTCCGAGGGTGGAGAGGTTGACTTTCTCCTTGGTGTCGCCGGTGTCGAGCCCGAGTTCCTTGCGCACGACGAATTGGTTGAAGCCACTGGCGTAGGGAATCGAAAATGCGATCTGTTGCTTGCGTTTTTCCGTGATCGCCATGCCCGACATGATGACATCGTACTTGCCGACGAGAAGCGCGGGAATGATCCCGTCCCAATCCTGCGCGACGAAGTTGCATTTGACCTGCATGCGACTGCACAGTTCGAGACCGACATCGACGTCGAAACCGTAGAGCTGGCCATTTGCGTCAGTCCCGTCCCAAGGTGGTGACGCGCCTTCGGTGGCGATCGATATCGTTCGCTCACCGTCAGCCAACACCGGGAAAGCTGCAATCAAGGATGCGATAGCAACGGCAATAGGCAAGGGTATGCGCATGAGGCACCTCTTTCGTTGGTTTCAGTTGGAAGCGGTGAGACCGTGCGTCAGGGCACGGCTGTCATGAAGGTCGGGCGAAACCGAGCCTTGCGTCGTTGCTTTGGAGTGCCATCGGTGGAAAGGCGCCGCTCCAGGAACTGAATCGCTTTCACGGCCAGCGTCGTCAGCGTCAGATAGATGGCTCCGGCGACGATGAATATCTCGTAGGGCGCGAACGTCACAGACACCAGCTGTCTCGCCATGCCGGTTATCTCAAGTAGCGTTACCGTACTCGCTAAAGACGAGCCCTTGATCATTCCAACAACCTCGTTGCCGTAGGCCGGAAGCGAAATCCTGAAGGCGATGGGAAAAGTCACAAGGCGAGCGATATGAAAGCGCTTCAGGCCAAGAGCTGCGGCGGCCTCAATGACGCCCTTGGGAACGGCCTGGAGACCACGGCACAGGATTTCGGTCGTATGCGCCGCGCTATTCAGCGAAAAAGTAAGCAGTGCGCACCAGAAGGGATCTCGCAGGACCACCCAAAAGACGCTGGCTCTCACGGCCTCGATCTGACCCAAGCCATAGTAGACCAGGAAGAGCTGTACGAGCATCGGTGTTCCGCGAATGACATAGGTGTAGGATAGCGCCGCAACCGACAGGCTTGGGTGGCCAAACGCCCGAACGAAGGCCAAGGGCACGGACAACAGAAATCCCGCCGTCAGCGCCAGGACGGTCAAGGTCAAGGTGAGGCCAATGCCTGACGGCAGGACCCTCATGGCGTCGAACATCAAATCAAGGTTCATCGAAGCCGCCCTCTATTGACCAAGAGCGGGATAGCGCCGCTCAGCCAACCGGATCGACAACAGGGTGATTGTCGTGAGCGAGAGATAGAGAGCCGACGCCGCAAGATAGAACGTCAGCGGGGCGCGCAACGACCCGGCGCCGACAAAGGCAACACGCATGATGTCGGTCAAGCCGACGATCGAAACCAGCGCTGTGTCCTTGAAGAGCGATATCCAGAGATTGCCGTAGGCTGGCAATGAGAGCCTCAGCATCTGCGGCCCAACAACAAATGCCCACCGCTGCCAAGCGTTGAGCCCAAGCGACTTCGCCGCCTCGGTCTGTCCGGAAGGAACCGCCGCAATCGCCCCGCGGAAAACCTCCGTGGCATAACCGCTGAAGACGACCGTAAGCGCGACAACCCCGGCGGTAAAAGCATTCACCTCAACGTATCTGCCCGCGATTCTACTGGCGAAGATGGTTCCGCCAAAGTAGACGAGCAGGATTACAACGAGTTCTGGGACGCCACGAACCACCGTCGTATAGGCCGTCACAACAGCTTTGAAACGGCCCGTAGGCGAGCTCTTCGATATGGCCAACAACAGCCCGAATACGGTACCGAGGAATCCGCTCACGAGAGCAAGGCTTGTGGTAACAAAGAAGGCGACAAAAAACTGAGCAGCAAATCCGCCCATGGCACTCTTCCATTGATTTGCGATTTCGCAACCTGCCACGTCAGCGAGTGACAAAACTTGGTGTAGTCTGCGAAGAATTCGATTTACGATACCCTGAAATATACTTTCAGGATTTCCTATAGGGTACCGACATAGCGCTTCTGTTCAATCTATAATTTTCAGAATTTTAGCTATAATGGCTGATTATAGGTGCGCCCCGTCAACTCCTTGAAATGTGCCGCGGCTGGGCCGAAGGCGGTGTTTCAAGGCAAGCGCATCGCGACAACGTGGAAGCTGCTGCAGCTAGGGGAAATGCTCAGTCGGGGGGCTCGTACCCGACTACTTTGACGTGGGAGGTTTGCAGAACAATGTAGCCGGGTCGCTCTCCAACACCCTTGCGATCCGCTCGGCTACGTTGAGAGACGGGTTCTTCTGCCCCCGTTCGATGCCGCCCATGTAGCTGTACGCAAGGCCGGCCTCGGTTGCCAAGGTTTCCAGAGTCATGCCGCGATCCTTCCGGACTCTACGAACATTTGCACCAAAAATCTCCGCAAGACGCATGCGCGCATAGCGACAAGCAAACCCTCCCCTTTACCAGTCACTATAGTGACTATATGCTGATGGATTCGAAGCCTGCTTGGCGACTGCAGTTTTGGGCGCCCAAGTCGGTCCAATTTCTCAACTCGGTCAGTCAAAGTCATTGCACATCTGGCTTTTGGCGCTGCCGGGAAAAGGGCGCACAATGGAGTTGCTGCAGAGCGGCCTGAAGCTCCGACAATTGCAGATCTTTCGAGAGGTGCTGCGGGCCGGATCGACGCGGCGAGCAGCTGCTGCGCTCGGGATAAGCCAGCCCGCTGTAAGCCAGCAAGTGAAGCAACTTGAAACCGCGCTCGGTATCACGCTTTTTGAACGATCTACCAACCGGATCCTTCCGTCGCGGGAAGCGTGGGAACTGCTGCGCAACGTAGAATTGGCGCTTACGTCCCTGGATCGGCTGGAAGCGTCGATCTTCGCGATGAAGAACGATGAGAAGCAGCGGATCGGCATTGCTGCTCCGGCCGTATTCGGCTTCGTGACATTGCCCAAGGTCGTGGCGACTATCCGTGAGAAGACGGCTTCGAGCGTGCGGTCAATCTCGGGAAACTACGAGCAGGTGGGTGAGCACATCCTGTCTGGGCGGGCAGATCTCGGGATTTCGCGGTTGCCACTGGATGGCCAACTGTTTGAATGGGCTCCAATCGGCTCGGCACACAACGTCTGCATCTTCCACCGCAAGCACCGATTTTCAAAGAAGACATGTATCGAAGCACATGACCTGGCCGGGGAAAAGATCGTCGACATCGACCCTCAGTTTGCGTCCCATCAAATGAACTTCAACGCGCTGCGCTTCGCCGGAATTGAGCCGGACATACTGGTCGAATACGATTCCAACGGCTACGAGGCCGGCTTCGTGGCGGCCGGCTTGGGTGTCTCGATCACCAACGAAATCATCGCTCGTGAATATGCGGCATTCGCGCTGGACGCAAAGCCGGTCGAACCATCGGCTCTCTACCATTATGTCGCCGTCTGGCAGAAAGGCCGGGTATTTTCCAATGCATTGGAAATCTCTCTGGAGGCGATCCTGTCGGCTTTTCAGCTGATAGCGCAAAGCGCGCCGGTCGTTCTCCCGTTGCAAGCTGCATCGCGCGGCGCTGGCCGATCCTCTTGACCGCTTCGCACTAAGCCTTGCGCTCCTGCCTCGCTTTCGCGAAGCCACGATCCGTGGCGATGAACCGCTCGAGCATGGGTACGATCAGGCGTATGGGATCAGCAGACTGCCCAGATTCTCCTCCAAGAATCTCTGCATATCTGGTCAGGTCGCGATGCAGGCGCGCGGGCAATTCCACAGAGACTTTGACAGGCTTGTCATCGGCAATCGGCGCCAGCTTCAACTTGGCCATTTCATCCTCCATAGGGTTCGAGCACAAGATCCCGCGTGACCAGGACGCGTACCGGAAAACCCGGGCGTATCGTCAGCGTTGGCGCGATGTTGAGCTGGCGTTCGACGATCTGCTGCCCGACCTGGCTGACGCTGTCGGCGGCGCCGCTGCGCAGGGCGCGCACGATGTCGCTTTGCTGACCGGACGAGCCAGCCTCGGCCCCTACACTGAGTATGGTGGAAAGCGCGGCCGCCTTGAACAACTCACCCCAGTGATAGTCGACACCGTCCTCGAGGCCGGCATACCCTTGCGCGTCGGCGCCAGGCTGACGCTCGAGGACAATGGAGCGGCCATCAGGGAAGATCAGCCGGCTCCAGACCAGGAGCACACGGCGCTGCCCAAAACCGACCCCGTTGTCGTATTGGCCAATGACGCGGGTGCCTTGCGGGATCAGCAGCGATCGACCAGTAGGACTGTCGTAGACATTCTCGGTCACCTGTGCGGTGACCTGACCCGGAAGGTCGGAACGGATACCGGTTATGAGCGCGGCCGAGATAACCGCACCCGCTTGCAGGACGTAGGGCGACGCCGGAGGCGCGACCCTGTCCGGAGCCACGGTGCGCCGGTCAACGGCGGCATTCAGGAATGCGGTTTGGCGATCCTGCGCCAGCTGGCCGGTGGCATCCGGACCGTAGACATGGGTCGCCATACTGCCTGGCGGTTCGGCCGCTGCTCCAGTGCCAGCTACCGTCTGGAAGAAGACACGCGACGTCCGGGCGGCCTCCTCCTCGGCCCGCCGGCGCTGTTCGGCTTCGTCGACGGTCGGTGTCGCGATCGGCGGCGGCACGACCGGCCGCCCTTTGTTCTGGGCGTCGAGCATGGGCCGGCCGAGGTCCCCAGGCAGCGGTGGTCCAAGGATTGGGCCGGTATAATCGCGCGGCAGGCTCGCCAGTCCATCTGCGGGCTGCCGGTTGGAGGTCGAGTAAAGTTCCTCGCCACGGGTATCTGCGTTGCGTGTCTGAAGCGCATAGATCAGAACCCCGCCGACACCGAGCGATGCGACGAAGCCGATGCCGGCAAGGACTTTACGCGACAGGCGGGTCACTCGCGGCGGCTCGGCGCGAAGCCGCATAGAGGCAGCAGCGGTTTTGGTCTCGTTCTGGCTCATGATCCCTGCCCTCCTCTTTGCCTTGGCGCGTTCGCGGATTTCGGCGCGGCGCTCGAGGCTGGCACCCACGACAACCGGCCCGTCCTCATCCCATCGGTGCGGGCGATCCTGACGGTCTGTTGTCGTCTACCGCTCCCCAGACGCAGTTCAGCCGCCCCGAAAAGCCGGTCGACGATCAGGATGTTTTGATAGACGCGGCCATTGGCGATCTCAGCCTCGCCGTCTGGACCAATGACGAAGATCGGCGGCATCTCGCCCTGCACGATCCCGCGCGGAAACTCGACATAGACGTGTCGGCCGTCGTCATAGACGGCGACAGGCTTCCAGGGCGGTGAATCACCTGTGAGGCCATAGCGGTAGTTGCGCGCAGCGAAATCCGGGATGATCGGCGTCTCAGGAACGGCTTGTCGCCGTCCGCCGGGCTGAGCCGGATACGCCCAGGCGACGGCCGGCATGTAGGGTTTCTCACCCGCTCGCAGCTCGATCATATAGCTGCGCCGGTCGGTGGTAATGACGAGGTTGGTGGTGATGCCGGCCCGCGATGGCTTGACCAGCACATGGACGCGCCGTGTGAGACCCGAACCGCTCTCGGTGTCGCCGATGATCCAGCGCGCGGTGTCGCCCGCCGCGATCGGCCCCTCGCCGGTCAGACTCTCGCCCGGCTCGAGCGCGATGTCGGTTATCTGCCCGGGCGCCGCATAGACCTGATAGAGCGCGCCCTCGCTCCAGGGGTAAATCTGGATGGCGTTGTAGTAGCCCTCCCGCCGCGGCTGGATCCGGGCAGCCGCATTGGCATTTTCAACGCGCGCCGTCGGCGTGTCGCCGGCAGCACCACCCACCGCAGGGATCCAGCCGGGCGGAACATGCAGCGGCTTCGGCTTCTCGTCAGGCCTGACTGCGGGGACGACTGGCAAAGGCGGCACGTTCGCGTCGTAGGCGATCTGCGGCGGCTTCCGTGGCGTGGCACAGCCTGGGAGCATGGCTCCAGAAAGCAGAACCGCCGCGAGCACGGAGCTCCTGAAAGTCTCAATGGCGACGATATGCGATGCCTGGTTCATTGGCCCATCTCCCGTGACCAGTTGATGGCGTTGACGTAGATTCCAAGTGGATTGGCCCGGAGCCGTTCGGCGTCGCGCGGCGGCTGCACGACGATCGTCAGGATCGCGGTCCAGTGCTCGGTGATGGAGAGCTTGCCGTTTTCGTAGGCGCGCTCGGCCCAGGCGACGCGGAAGGAATCCGGTGAGGCGCGAATGACCGAGGAAACCTCCACCGTGACCTGCTGCTTGCCGACCTTGGAGAAGGGTTCGTTGGCGCGAGCATAGTCGTTGAGCGCCGCCGCACCCTGGTCGGTGGTCCATTCATAGGCGCGCAGCCAGTTCTGGCGCACGATGATCGGGTCGGCGGGGATGGACCGGACCTGCTCGACGAAGCGGGCGAGGTGCCACGCGATCTGGGGATCAGTGGGCTTATAGTCCGTTGTCGCAGGCGCGACCGTCTGCGCCTGTCCGGAAGGATCGACCTGAACCACCCACGGCACGACCGTGCCCCTGGCCGATTGCCAGACAAGAGTGCCGGCCAGCCCGGCTGACAGGACCAGCGATCCGAAGGCCATCAGGCGCCAGTTCCTTGCCTGGACGCGGGCGGAGCCGATGCGCTCGTCCCAGACTTGCGCCGCCTTCTGGTAAGGCGTTTCCGGCTGAGGCGTCTTGCCGTAATGGACGGTGGGTCTTCGAAAGATGTTCATGGTCATTTGCCTTCGGAAAGCGAGATTGAGGTTCCGCCGCCGTGAGCCTCACCGGCGCGAACGGCGTGGGCGGTGGTCTGGACGCCGTGAGACAAGCGCCGGGATCGCTGCATGCGTTTGGCCCAGTCGGGCGGGCTGTGCGCTGTGGCGCCAGCCTGGCCGGCGCGGCCGAACGATGGAGCGTTGGCCGACGTGGCGGCGCCTGCGAACGTTCCCATGGTCGACGAACCGCCGGTGACCTCAACGGCGGAATGCGTTCCGGACGCAAAGCTCGATTTCATCGATTGGCTGGCCCGCGCGGCGGCGCGCTTGAGCGGCGAGGCGGCCGCCGACAAACCGGCGCTTGTAACGCCACCCATCCCGGAGGCGATACCCGTTCCGCCTGCCTGCCCGGCGGAGCCGAGCGCATAGGCAGTCGACGCGCCGCCTGCGAGAAAAGAGCCGCCCCGCGCGGCGGAAGCGGCTCCTGATAGAGCGGCCGCTCCACCGCGCGCCGCAAGGCCGGCAGCGCCGGCGGCGACGAGGGCCATGCCGCCCGCGGCGAGACCCGTACCCACCGCGGCACCGGCGCCAAGCTGCGGACCACCGGAGACAAGACCATTGGCAATGCCGGGGCCGAAGATGCCGAGGCCAAGCAGCGACAGCGCCGCCAGGACGATCGCCATTGCCTGGTCGATTGTCGGGCTCTCGCCGCCGAAGCCTTGAGTGAATTCGCCAAAGAGCGTCGAACCGATGCCGATGACCACGGCGAGCACCAGCACCTTGATACCGGATGAGATGACGTTGCCGAGCACGCGTTCGGCCATGAAGGCGGTCTTGCCGAACAAACCGAAAGGGATCAGCACGAAGCCGGCCAGCGTCGACAGCTTGAATTCGATCAGCGTCACGAAGAGCTGCACCGCCAGGATGAAGAAGGCGAGCAGGACGAGCGCCCAGGCGAACAGCAGGCAAGCGATCTGGATGAAGTTTTCGAAGAAGGACACATAGCCCATCAGACCCGAGATCGCCTCGAGCAACGGCCGTCCCGCATCGAGGCCGGTCTGCGCCACCTTGCCGGGGTGCAGCAGGTCCTGTGCCGACAAGCCGGTGCCGCTCGCCTTGAGGCCAAGCCCGGAAAAGCTTTCGAAGACGATCCGGGCGAGACTGTTCCAGTTCGAAATCAGGTAGGCGAAAACGCCGACGAAAAGCGTCTTCTTGACGAGCCGCGCGAGGATGTCCTCATCGGCGCCCCAGCTCCAGAACAGCGCTGCGAGCGTCACGTCGATGACGATCAGCGTGGTGGCGACGAAGGCGACTTCGCCGCCGAGCAGACCGAAACCACTGTCGATATAGCGGGTGAAGGTGGCCAGGAATTGGTCGATGACGCCGGTATTGCCCATGCCTATCGGGTCTCCTGCGAGGCCGCGTCCGGAGACCGCGGGTTGGCCGGCTCGCGGGGCGAGCTGGCGAACGGCTGCTGCAGGCCAAGAAAACGATCGCGCTGCTCGGTCCACAGCCGCGCGCACCCGTCGTCGCGAAGAGCAGCCTCGCCGAGAATCTGGCAGCGGCGAAGACCATCGCGAAGCGGATCCAGCGCAGTGGACGCCGGCGCGACAGGCATCGCGACCGCCGGCTTGCCCTCCTTCCGGCTCATCTCGAGCGCGGTCGCCGTGACGGCGACCGCGACGAAGATGACGGCTGTGATGCGAGCGAGTGACTTGCCGTCCATCGCCATGACCTCAACGATTGAACATCTGGACGTTGCCCGCCTGGTAGCCGGAGCCGGGCGCCAGGAAGCGGCGGCGTTGCTCGCGGCCTTGGTCGGCCGCGGCCGCACGTTCGGCCTCGGTCAGCGCCTGGGCGCGGCCGTTGGCGGCGACAACGGCGGTAAGGTCCGCAAGCTGTTGGCCCTGTAGTGCCAAGAGCTGGTTGCCGGCTTGCGTCGCCTGCAGCGCTCCGGTCGCCGATTGGCTGGCGCCGACGAGCGCCGACATCTGCGCGCGACTGGTGTCGATGTTTCCGACCACGCCCGCCTGAACGCGCATGGCGTCCTGAAGACCGCCGACCGTGTTTTGCCAGCGCGAACGCGCATCCGTGACCAACTGCTGGTCGGAAGCCGAAAGCGACACGCTGCGGTATTGCTGCTCAAAGGCCTTGTCGACCTGTTGCACGTCGTAGGCGATGTTCTGCGCCTGGCCGAGCAGGTGTTGCGTGCGCTGCACGGATTGCTGCAGTTGCTGGAGCGAGGACAAGGGCAAGCTCGCGAGGTTGCGTGCCTGATTGATCAACATCTGGGCCTGGTTCTGCAGCGAGGTGATCTGATTGGTGATCTGCTGCAGGGATCGCGCGGCAGTCAGCACGTTCTGCGAATAGTTCGATGGATCGAAGACGATGAAGGCATGCGCCGGCGCAATCATAATCGGCGAGATCGCGACAGGCGCAGCGAGCATTGCCGCGACCAGAAGAAGCGCGCGCGAGCGGGTTTGATGGACAGTCATGGCTGAGGCTCCTTTTGTGCTTCGGGAATGGAGAGGTCGGGAATGAGATCGGCGGCCCAGCCGACGTTGCGGGCGCGCAGCCAGGCGGCAAGGAAGCCATCGCGGCCGTGCTCGGCAACGATGCTGGCTATCAGGGCCTGGTCGGTCTTCGACGACGCGGCACAGAACGCGAGCCCGACCTCGGACAGCCCCAGCTCGAAGAGGCGGTTACCGCGCCGGGACTGGCAGTAGTAGTCGCGCTTGGGCGTCGCTCGCGCCAGGATCTCGATCTGGCGGTCGTTGAGGCCGAACCGGCGATAAATCGCCGTGATTTGCGGCTCGATCGCCCGTTCGTTAGGCAGGAGCAGGCGGGTCGGACAGCTTTCGATGATCGCCGGCGCGATGCCCGAATTGTCGATGTCGGACAGCGACTGGGTGGCGAAGATCACGCTGGCGTTCTTCTTGCGCAGCGTCTTCAACCATTCGCGCAACTGCGCGGCGAAACCTTCGTCGTCAAGCGCGAGCCAACCCTCATCGATGATGAGCAATGTCGGCCGGCCATCGAGCCGGTCGCCGATGCGGTGGAAGAGGTAGGACAGGGTGGCAGGTGCTGCCCCGGTGCCAACCAGGCCCTCTATCTCGAACGCTTGCACGGCCGCCGCGCCGAGGTGCTCGGCCTCGGAATCGAGCAAACGACCATACGGCCCGCCTATGCAATAGGAGCGCAGCGCCTGTTTGAGATTGTTGGCCTGCAGCAACACGCTGAGGCCGGTGATGGTGCGCTCGCCGGGCGGCGCGGAGGCGAGCGAAGTCAGCGCGGTCCAGATGTGCTCCTTGGCCTCCGGATTTATGGGAATGCCTTCGCGCCCGAGGATCGCGAGCATCCAGTCGGCCGCCCAGGCGCGCTCGTAGGTATTGTCTACGCGCGCCAGGGGCTGGAGCGAGACGGAGGCTTCCATGCCCTCGGTAAGCCCACCGCCAAGATCGTGCCAGTCGCCGCCCATGGCGAGCGTGGCGGCGCGGATCGAGCCACCGAAGTCGAAAGCGAAGACTTGGCTGTGCAGATAGCGTCGGAACTGCAGCGCCATCAGCGCGAGCAGCACGGACTTGCCCGCGCCGGTGGGGCCGACGACGAGGGTGTGGCCGACGTCGCCGACATGCAAGGACAACCGGAACGGGGTCGAGCCTTCGGTCTTGCCGTAAAGCAAGGGAGGACGACCGAAGTGCTCGTCCCGTTCCGGCCCCGCCCACACGGCAGAGAGGGGAATCATGTGGGCGAGATTGAGCGTCGAGATGGGCGGTTGGCGGACATTGGCATAGGCATGTCCAGGCAATGAACCGAGCCAGGCGTCGACGGCATTGACGGTTTCGACCATGGCCGTGAAGTCGCGACCCTGGATCATCTTCTCGACGAGACGCAGTTTCTCATCGGCGAAGCGCGGATCGGCATCAAAAACCGTGACGGTCGCAGTAACGTAGGCCATACCGGCGACGTCGGCGCCAAGTTCCTGTAACGCCATGTCGGCGTCGGCCGACTTGTTGGCGGCATCCGTGTCGACGAGCACGGACGCCTCGTTGGTCATGATCTCCTTCAGGATCGCCGCAATCGACTTGCGTTTTGCAAACCATTGACGGCGGATCTTCGTGACAAGCTTCGTGGCGTCGGTCTTGTCGAGCAGGATCGCGCGCGTCGACCAGCGATAGGGAATGGCCAGCCGGTTGAGGTCATCGAGCAGACCTGGCGTCGTGGCGGCGGGAAAGCCGACAATGGTGAGCACGCGAAGATGCTGACCGCCAAGGCGAGGCTCGAGCCCTCCGGTCAGGGGTTGGTCAGCAAGCAGCGCATCGAGATAGACCGGGGTTTCCGGGACACGCACTCGATGATACCTGGTCGATATGGTGGCGTGCAGATAGGTCAGTGTCTCGCCATCGTCGAGCCACCGGCATTCCGGCATGAAGCCGTCGAGCAAAGCGAGCACGCGATCGGTGCGGTCGATGAAAGCACGCAGGATCTCATGGGGATCGACGCCCGATCGTTCGCGCCCTTCGTAGAGCCATTTCTCAGCGCGCGCGGCTTCCTCGGCCGGCGACAGGTGGAGGAACGTGAGGAAGTAGCTCGATACGAAATGCACCCCCTCCTCCTCGAAGTCGGCTTTGCGCTCGGCGTCGACAAGGGCGGATGCAGCATCGGGAAACTGGCTGTCAGGATAGGTCGCCGCCTCGCGCCGCTGCGCCTCGACGAAGATGCTCCAGCCTGACCCGAGGCGACGAAAGGCGTTGTTGATGCGCGAGGCCACCGCGACCAATTCAGCCGCGACGGCGGAATCGAGGTCTGGCCCGCGAAACGTCGCGGTGCGCTGAAAGCTGCCGTCCTTGTTGAGCACCACGCCAGGCGCCGCAAGCGCTACCCATGGCAGGTAATCGGCAAGGTGACTGGCGGCACGGCGGAATTCGGCAAGGTTCATCATGAAGGCGCCCTCTCAAACCGACAGGTGACCGGGAATGCGCAGATGCCGGCGGCCGACTTCCACGAACAGCGGATCGCGCCTGGCGGCCCACACAGCCGTGAAATGTCCGAGCGCCCAGATGATGAGACCAACCAGCCACAGACGCAGGCCGAGGCCCACCGCGCCGGCGAGCGTGCCGTTCAGGATCGCGATGGAGCGTGGCGCGCCACCGAGCAGGATGTGTTCGGTCAGCGCCCTATGGACGGGGATGACAAATCCCGGCACCGCGTCGAGCTGTTCGAAAGCGGTTGCCATCAGATCAGCGCCCCGCCGCCGAACGAGAAGAACGACAGGAAAAAGCTTGACGCCGCGAAGGCGATGGAGAGGCCGAAGACGATCTGGATCAGCCGCCGGAAGCCGCCCGAAGTATCGCCAAACGCCAGCGTCAGACCGGTCACGATAATGATGATGACCGCGATGATCTTGGAGACCGGGCCCTCCACTGACTGAAGGATCTTTTCGAGTGGCTGTTCCCATGGCATCGACGAACCGGCGGCGTGCCCGGCCGGCGCGAGCATGAGATTGATTGCCAAGGTCGCGGAGGCGATGGCGAGGCAACGGTAGCCGCAAGACAGAATGCGGATCATGAAGGATCTCCTGTGTTGTTCGGGATAGTTTGCGAGGTGCGGTAGTCGCCGTCGGGACCAAGCCCGTCGACGCGGGCGAGTTCGGTCAGCCGCCGCGCCGAACCGCGTCCGGACAGGACAGCGACGAGATCGATGGTTTCGGCGATCAGCGCGCGCGGGACAGTGACGACGGCTTCCTGGATCAGTTGTTCGAGGCGGCGCAGCGCGCCAATGGCGGAGCCGGCATGAATGGTGCCGATGCCGCCGGGATGCCCGGTGCCCCATGCCTTGAGCAGATCAAGGGCTTCGGAGCCGCGCACCTCGCCGATCGGGATGCGGTCGGGCCGCAGGCGCAGCGACGAGCGGACCAGGTCGGACAGCGTGGCGACACCATCCTTGGTGCGCATGGCGACAAGGTTGGGCGCGGCGCATTGCAGCTCGCGCGTGTCCTCGATGATGACGACGCGATCAGTCCCTCTTGCCACTTCGGCAAGCAGCGCGTTGGTCAATGTCGTCTTGCCGGTGGAGGTGCCGCCGGCGACCAGTATGTTGGCGCGAGCAGCGATCGCGGCACGCAGCGCTGCCGCCTGCGCCATGGTCATGATGCCCGCGGCCACGTAGTCGTCGAGCGTGAAGACCGCGACGGCGGGTTTTCGTATGGCGAAGGCCGGCGCGGCGACGACGGGCGGAAGAAGGCCTTCGAAACGCTCGCCCGTGTCGGGCAGTTCGGCGGACACGCGGGGAGAGCGGGGATGGACCTCGGCGCCGACATGGTGGGCGACCAGACGCACGATGCGCTCGCCATCGGCGACCGACAGCACCTCCCCCGTATCGGACAGGCCTTCGGAGAGCTGATCAACCCAGATGCGGCCATCCGGGTTGAGCATCACCTCGACGACCGCGGGATCGTCCAGAAGCCGCGTGATGGCGGCTCCGAGCGCTGTGCGCAACATACGCGAGCTGCGGGCGCGTCCCTCGTTGTTGTTTTGCGAAACCGCCATCTCGTCCCCGTCTTTCCTTCGGGGACAACTCGGACGGTCCCCGCTCGGGGATGACTAAGAGAACCAGATATCGGTTCGCTTCAACAAGTATATCGAGGCGTAGTAGCGTGGCGTGTAATTACAGGAGAACGGCGGTGCAGCTGCCTTTTCTCTTCGGTGGGAGAGCAATTGAGGTCGATCGGTGGACCGGGCTCCCCACAATTCAGGTCGCTCCGAGCCGCGCCTGCTATTGCCAATCTCAAGGAGAGGATGCCGCCGCAGAGCCTTCCGCATCTGTCGCTGGTTTCATCGGCAATACTGCGTAACCACCATTTATGCGCAATCGCGTATAAAGCCGATCTATACGCGAGTGTGTATAGCGCGCTTGCAGATGACAGGAGAAAACGGCGGCAATGATCACCCTGGCGTTGAACCGAACCGTCGGTCCTCCTGACCCCGAGGGCGGCCTTCGTTGCCGTCGCTTAGAATGCGTCGAGCGGTAAATCTTGCTCGACTTAAATGGAACCGAGGCCGAGCACGCGTTCCAGATTCTCATACGCCCCACGATGCCTCTCCCTGGGCATGCGTTCCAGATTGTGCAGCTTCCAGCGAACCGCGGGAAGCTTGTCGGCTCCTTCAATAGCTAGGAGGCTCCAATCTGGACGCCCGGCTTTGAATGACAGAAGAAATTTCCGCTGATCCTCGGTCAAAGCCTTGTTGAGGTCGCCGATCAGCCGTTCGCGCACGGCAAGAAGTTCGTCGAGGCTGACTTCGATCTGAGACATACGGACGAACTCGCCTTCATAGATACCGGCGATGTCCTTGCGGGTGGGCTGTAGAAGTTCGGCCATCGTCCGGTTATGGCTGATGAGGTAGACCAGAAAGGTCCTGACCAGGTCTTCGGTGAGGCCCTCGTTTTCAAAGAGCAGCTTCACGTCGAAAAGATCCCTCGGATGCTGCCTGTCGAGGGCGGCGCAGATCTTTCCGGCATATAGGTCGGGAATCGAGAGAAGCTGCATTTCAATATAGCCGAATTGCGCTTCGACCGCGGGCGATACCTCGCGCAATTCCTCCGGCAGCACGGATCCGCGAAGGACCGGCGAGAGCTCGATCTTGATGCGATCGGCGCCCTGCGAAACGAAGAGGCGCAATGCATCGGCCTGATGCTCGAAGGAGCGAATAATCTCGGTGCCAGGCATCGCGGCGATGATGGCGTCCGCGATGCGGGCAAGAGCCTCCGCGACGTTCTTCAATGCGGTGTCACGATCATCCATCGGCAGATAGACAAGGTCGATGTCGACGGAGAGGCGCGGAAGGTCGCGGATAAAGAGATTGATGGCGGTTCCGCCTTTCAGCGCAAACGATCTCTCGACCGCCACCAGAGGCAGGATGCGGGTCAGGAGTCGGACTTGTCCGTAGTAAGGGCTGGCGGTGTCCACATCTCCTCCGGGACGGTTATGCGATATTTTGAATCGAGTCTGCCGTCCTTGGCCAGAACCCTGTTGCCGCTTCCGAGGCCGAGCGCATCGAGTGCTTTGGGCGCCGGCAATTTCTTGAACCATGTATAGTCGTTGCGCTCGGCCATCCAGTAGAACAGCCGGCGCACCTTGACGCTGGTGCATTTGCGCAAGAGTTGCTCCATGCGCCGCGGCGACAGCGTCGTCATCCCTTGAAGCAGTTGATTGGCGTGCTCGAAGGAAACCGTCTCCGGAACATCCATCAGCACCTCCAGGTAAGCTCTTTCGGGCGAGGACAAGGTGAATGGCCATGAACCTTGCCGCTGGCCCGGAACGTCCACATCTGTGAGCGTGCGCTCGAGCGGATCATACTCACGGTAAACGAATCCGGACCCGCCCAGCGAGGAAAGGCCGTTGTGGCGAACGAAATGTACGGCCGGCAACGCATGGTTCAGCCAGGACGGTAAGGCATCTTTGCCGTAAAGATGCACTGTTCGTTGGCGCGACAGGGGCAGATAGTGCGCAAATCCCTGCAATTCGAGGGCGGTAAGCCCGCCGACACTGAGATCTGTACCGAATATGGTCTGCAGGGCGGCTACGGCGCCTTGCCACGTCATATGGGTGCCGGGCCGCACATACACGCCCGGTGCCAGCGATTTGAGCTGGTTGCTTTTGAGCAGATTATCGACGGCGTGACGATCAAACTGCGGGCTTTGCTTCTTGAGCCACTGCTTCGTTACCGGAAGCCCCTCGGGTACCATCGTTTGAAGTAGCGCTCGGCGATCAGCATTTGTTGGCATGGTTTATAGATTTTCACATAGGCGGCGATGATCGCCGCATTTTTCGATTTTTTTAAACTACCACAATAGCCATTGGTTTACAACAATTGGAATTTGCGGCGATCATCGCCGCATTACAGAAAAAACGCAAACATATGCTGATCCAAGCACCCAGCTGGACGCCCGCCGACAACTCCAAGCGCCTAAATCCCTCCGGCTTCTTTCGGGTCGACGTCCTCCGAAATCTCCTGCCGCAGTTTCGGGCCCTTAGCCAGCCGCCTGCCCAATGCGGTCACGAATGCCTCATAACGTTCCGCCGCCTTGGCTCGCGCAGCCTGGGCGGCAGGCTCCGGCAATGCCGGCGTGGTCGCCAGCCAGAAGCGGACAAACACCGCCAGCGTCTCGACCGCGATGCCGACATCGCGCTCCTGCCGGGCAAGGCGTCGATCGATCTGGTCGAGGCGTCTGGCGATCGCCGCTTCACGACGCTCATCCGCATCGGGCGATAGGAACGAAGCGATCGCGGCCTCGGCAATCATGGACTGGGATTGATCGCGTCGCGCCGCATAGTCGGCCAGCATCGTCATAATGGGCGCTTCGAGATAGACGGAGATTTGCACTTTCTTCTTGCGAGCGATCATGACGCCTTACAACTTCATGCCGTCATCAGGGTCGAGGGAAACCTGCCGCGCCACGCCTTCCATAAGGCGAGCCAAACGCCGGTTGCTAACGGCGTCATGGTCGCCATCATCGACCGGATCGATCTCGAACTCGTTCTCGATCGTGGCCATCTTCTCGACCGGCGGCGCGCGATTGAGCTCGGGTTGCTGGCGCTGTTCGGATCCGGTCGGATCTTCGTCGTCTTGTTGCGGCGAGCCTTGAGGAGCAGCGGCCGCGCTGGCGGCCAGCACCGGCAGTCGGCTCCAATCATCAGGGTGCCACTCGTCCGGACTGGTCAGTTCAGGTGGCGGCAGGATGCGCTCCTGTAAGCGAGCATCCTCAAAATAGCGCGCCTTCTTGGCTCTAATCGGCGGCGTACCCGCCACCATCACGATCTCGTCGCTTGGTGGCAGCTGCATGATCTCTCCAGGGGTCAGCAACTGACGGGCGGTCTCTTGCCTCGACACCATGAGATGTCCGAGCCAGGGCGAAAGCCGGTGACCGGCATAGTTCTTCATGGCCCGCATCTCCGTTGCCGTGCCGAGGGCATCGGAGACACGTTTGGCGGTCCTCTCGTCGTTCGTGGCGAAGCTCACGCGCACGTGGCAGTTGTCGAGGATGGAGTTGTTCGGGCCATAGGCCTTTTCGATCTGATTCAGGGACTGCGCGATCAGGAAGCTCTTCAGTCCGTAGCCTGCCATGAACGCCAGCGCGCTCTCGAAGAAGTCGAGGCGACCGAGCGCGGGAAACTCATCCAGCATCAGCAGCAATCGGTGGCGGCTGGTCCTGGTATGCAGGTCTTCGGTCAGCCGACGACCGATCTGGTTGAGGATAAGGCGAATGAGCGGCTTGGTCCGATTGATGTCGGACGGCGGCACGACCAGGTAAAGCGTCGCCGGATCCTTTTGGCCGACGATGTCCGCGATCCGCCAGTCGCATTGCCGGGTCACTTCGGCGACAACTGGGTCGCGATAGAGGCCAAGGAAGGACATCGCGGTGGAGAGCACGCCCGAGCGTTCATTATCGGATTTGTTGAGCAGTTCGCGCGCAGCACTGGCAATTACCGGGTGCGGACCAACCCCGCCGAGATGGGCGGTTTTCATCATTGCGGCCAGCGTCGACTCGATCGGCCGCTTCGGATCGGATAGGAAGGCGGCGACGCCGGCCAGCGTCTTGTCCTTCTCGGCATAGAGGACGTGGAGGATCGCGCCGACCAGCAGCGCGTGGCTGGTCTTTTCCCAGTGGTTGCGCTTCTCGAGGCTGCCTTCCGGGTCAACGAGAATGTCCGCGATGTTCTGGACGTCGCGTACCTCCCATTCGCCGCGCCGGACTTCCAGAAGGGGATTATACGCCGACGATCTCGAATTGGTCGGATCGAAGAGCAGCACGCGACCGTGCAGGTCGCGAAAGCCGGCGGTGAGTTGCCAATTCTCACCCTTGATGTCGTGCACGATCGCCGACCCCGGCCAGGCAAGCAGGGAAGGCACCACCAGGCCAACGCCCTTGCCTGACCGCGTCGGCGCAAAACAAAGCACATGCTCTGGCCCGTCGTGGCGCAAGTAGTGGCGATCGTAGCGCCCGAGAACGACGCCGTCGGCGCCAAGCAAGCCGGCCGCCTCCACCTCCCTCCTACCGGCCCATCGTGCCGAACCATAGGTGTGGACGTTCTTGGCTTCGCGCGCCCGCCACACCGACATGCTGATCGCGACGATGATCGAGAGGAAGCCCCCGGACACGGCGACCAGGCCACCTTCCAAGAAAACCTCTGGGGCATAGGCGTCGTAAAAATACCACCACCAGAACAAGGCAGGCGGATAGTAAACGGGCAGGCCGGCCAGATCGAACCAGGGCGGCCCGAGCTGTGCCTGGAAACCCAGTCTCCACGCGGTCCATTGCGTCGCTGTCCAGGTGCTCAACAGGACGATCAGGAAGACCGTGAGGATCTGGCCCCAGAGGATTTTGGTGGCGGACATGGCATGATCCCTTCTTGTGTCATTAGAGGCCTAGTCCTCTCTTGCGGCCAAAGCTCCAGTCGACGCCGCCATCACCACGGGTGACACCGGAGACATGCTGGCCGAGACGCCTTTCCAGGGAGGGCGTCCAGGGGACGAGCTGGAAGCCAAGGGCGTCGTCGACCATGGCAAAGCGCCCGGAGGCAAGCGACAGGCGCCGTTGATAGATACCGGCGACATAGTCTCCGCTGGCGGGAGGTCTGAAGGGCTGGCCAGTCTCGGTTGTAAGCCTCTCGCCAACCAGTTCGAGTTCCCGGCGGCGCAGTGTCTCGATCAGGTTGCTCGTGAGCACAACGCGGCCGCCTACCCGCCTCCCCAGGCCTTGGGCGATCAGGTAATCAGCCCGTTGTTCCATGGCCCGATGAACCTCGGCGCCAAAGCCAGCCGCGCTCAAGGCGGCAGGCTCGCGGGCGATGGCTTGCCGGTCAAGCCCGGTCGCGCCCTCTGCCGTGATCTGCTCGTGCACATCAAGGTCGGAGCGGACCGCCAGCGCGATCCGGCGCCGGCCGTTCGCATCATCGAACTTGCGCAGTTCGACGATCGACCCCGGCGGGCCGTCGCCGGTTGCCTCCAGATCGCCAAGTCTGATGTGGTGAGTGCGCCCGTCGACGCCGTCGACCACGGCATAAGCCGTCCCGCTCAGTTCATCATCGAGCCCCCGGTCGACCAGCCGGCCGACAATGGGTGTATCGAGGCTTTCGGCGGCCAACACATAGTTGGCTGAGCCGCGCTCGATTCCTCGCCCAGTCAATGCGCGGTGCATTCGCTTTATGATGTCGCCACGCTCGCCGAGCTCGCGCAGCGTCGCCTCGGCCCTGTCGTCAATCACCCATTGTCCCGGCGCAACCTGATCGGCAAGACCAAGGGCTTGGAGCTTGTGCAGGCGACCGAGCTTCTGCACGTGATACTCGTCGGGCGGCCTATGGGCGCTTGGAGCAAGATCGATTGCCCCGGTGCGCGCAATGTCGCGCAGCAACTGACGATCAAGCTGGGTCCAGCGCTCGGCTTCGATCTGCCGTTGCAGATTGCGGCGGATTTCGAGATCGGAGCGGGGCCCGAGTTCCTGCGTAACGAGATCGGCAGCGCGGGCGCGCATACCTTCCTTGATATAGTCGCGTGAGATGACGAGATCCTGCCCGTCATCCGAGCGGCCGCGCAGGATGACGTGGATATGGGGATTGTCGGTGTTCCAGTGGCTCGACGCGACCCAATCGAGCTTCGTGCCGAGATCCTTCTCCATTTGCTTCATCAGGTCGCGGGTGAAGGACTTCAGATCAGCCATGTCCATGGCATCTTCCGGCGAGACGATGAAGCGGAAATGGTGACGATCGCTCCCGCAGCGCTCGGCGAAATCCTTGACGTCCGCATCATCGGTTACGGGGCCAAACATGCGAGCCTTTTCCCCTTCACGGGTCACGCCCTCGCGTTGCAGGTAGGAAAGGTGTGCGGTGAGCGGGACGGCACGCCCGGAGTGACGAACGACGCGGGTCTTGATG
>NZ_RZSC01000309.1:0-6667 GCF_003998155.1 Mesorhizobium sp. M1E.F.Ca.ET.063.01.1.1 | reverse complement strand
TTTCCGCAGTGGCGGCGAGGTAGACGAAGATCGCGACGAATATGAGCAGCACGTTGCCGGCGACGAGACCGATGAAGCCGAAGGCGAAGGCGGCGAACTGACCGACCGTCCCCGCAATCTCCGTCGCGCGCACGCGATTGTAGCGCGTGGCGAGGAAGGCGCGCAGCACGCGCCCGCCATCCATCGGAAAGGCCGGAATGAGGTTGAACAGAACCAGCCAGATGTTGACGGCGGCGAGGCGAGCCACGAACGCGACACGCGGGTTATCCATCGACGTCAGCGCGTCGATACCGACGGTGGTCCCGAGTGCTACGACGAGGAAAGCGGCAATGACGACATTGACCAGCGGGCCGGCGAGCGCCACGACGATCTCTTCCGACGGCTTCTCGGGTAGCCGCTCCAGCTCCGCGACGCCGCCGATCGGCAAGAGCGTGATCTTTGGAGTTCGGATGCCGTAGCGACTAGCGGCCGCGGCATGGCCGAGCTCATGCAATACCACGCAGGCGAACACGGCGCCGATGAAGCCGACGCCCTCGATTGCAGCCGACGTTCCACCCCCCTGGAAATAGGCGATGCCGATCCAGGCGAGCAGCAGCAGGAAGGTCAGGTGGATGCGGATCTCGGTGCCGCCGACACGGAGGATCGGGTAGGACCACTGCATGATGTGACTCCGTCGGGGTCGGGAAGGCAGGCCGCGCCCCGCCGAGCATGCCTCCGTTTGCAGTCGCGTCAAGTGCCTTGTCATTCGCTGGAGCGCTTCGCTCCGGCAGGCCGTTGATGCAGGGGATTCGGCTGGTGCGCGCCGCTTGTCGGTCATAGAGTTCGCCTTGCCGTTGCCTATAAGCAGACATCACTGGCGACCGCACGTTAGCTAGAGCAATTCCAGGAAAAGTGTGAGCGGTTTTCCGCCCGGAATTGCGTAAAAACAAAGAGTTAGAGCGGTTCGGCGTTTCCGTGAAACGGTGAACCGCTCTAGGTCGCAGTCCGCCAATTGTCACTTGTGAGGCCGGCTTTGGGCAGCGCGGCCGTCCCGCCACACTTCCGGACCGTTGTGACAGTGCTTGTATCGCGACTTGGCAGTTATCGCCCGCGGCTGTACCGAGTCGCGGTTGCGCAATAGGGGGAACACCAGGCGGCGAAACGGCCCAGCCGGTTCATGGATATGGATTTCTTCAGAAATCGACTACAGGCGTGTCGGGCATCTGCTGCTCAAACAGGGCCCAGAAGCTGGAGCCCCGGGTGTCGGAAAACCAGTGCTCGAACTCCGCGAGCGCGGCATGGATATTGGCGGATTGGTTTCCGCTTAAATCCTGGAACATTGCTAGCGCGACCGGGCCAAAATGCGAGATCACCTCCGAGCGCGCCTCGCTGTCGGCATTCCAGCCGAGGCTCGCGCGCAAGGCGGCGAATGCGTTCGCCACGGCGATATCCTCACTTTCCGCTAGGCCCATAGCATCGGCGATCGCCTGCATGAGGTTGAGCCGCCTGAAGGCGAATGCGCGTTCCTGCTCCAGCGCTGCAATCCGCCTTGCTGCTTCGTGCCGGAAACTTGTCTCCGCAGCCTTGGCGGCCTCCGCAGAAGTCCTCAGTTCAAGCAGAAAGGATGCTGGCATCGCGTCACCTCCTCGGAAAGGTCCGACACATTTTCAGGGCCAGGCTCTAAAGCATGTCTCCCGAAAGTGGGAACCGGTTTCGGGACAAAGACATGCGTAAAATCAAAAACCTAAAGCGCACGGAGCGAATCTGAAAGATCGCGACGCGCTTTAAGAGGATGGCGGAAGAGAGTGGGAGTCGAACCCACCAAGGACCGGCTCGCGGCCCCTCCCGGATTTGAAGTCCGGACGCCCCACCGGGGACGATGCTCCTCCAGAATCTTCTGCCGGTGAACCATTGTCGCCCTCGCGGCGAAACAGGTCCAGCCGATGCTTGTTGATGCGCCGCAGGTCGCCGCGCCGCAAGGTGACGCCGTGCCGGTCGAGAAATTCGAGGATATGGACTGCAACCTTGCGCCCGCTGCCCGCACTGTCGCGAAACTGTGCGACGCTGAACTGCCCGTCATGCCTGGCCGCCAGACTGCAGACGATCTCGACGATCTCAGCCAACGCCGGGCGAAGGAAGAAGTGATCATGCGCAACCTCATGCACTGTGCCGATGCGGCCGGTAAGCTTCAGAAGCTTGCGGATTTCCGCTTCCGGCCTGCCGAGCTCGCCCGCGATGTCGCGCACTCTTGGGGGGTGGAATCTCACCGAGCCGGCTATCAGCGGTTCGACCTCACGCCATAGTGCCTCCTCCCTGGCCGCGAGACGGACCTCATGGCCGGGAAGCCGTATCCAGGCGCCGTCGAGCTCGATCTGACCGGCGCGGACGAGGCTTCGCATGGCAGCGGCGAAAGCCGGCGCAAGAAGACATGGATCGAGCTGAAGGCGCAGCTTTTCCATGCCAATCCCCGGCAAATCCGGGTTGTCGGCATGAAAGGTCTCCAGGATTGTGCTCAAGTCGCGCTTGAACCGAGCCCACCGCATCGACGAGACCACGACCTGCGTCTCACCGACGGAAATGGTGGCAAGGCCGAGACGATCGATGAGGCGTGCGATCTCGTCGGCGCCGAGCGCCCGGTCGCGTGCGAAGGCGCCGAGGTCGAGATAGTGGGGCGGCGTGTCGAGAAGCACGGCGACGGCCTTGTCCGGCGCCGGGACGGCGTATGCTTCGAGCCTGGCCAGCCGTTCCGGCGAGCGGCGTTTGCGGCTCGGTGCCCTAAGGTCGATGAAGCGCCCGCCGCCGATGGTTCGTTGCGCGGACGTGTCGCGCACTACATAAGCGTCGCCGGCAGCGGCGGCGATCGGGCTCTCCAGGACAATCTGGACCTTGGCCGTGCTGCCGGGCGCTATAGGCTCGTCGCCGAGAAGGACGATCCTGGCCCCGACCTCGGTCGCGGCGTGATGGAGCCGCACCGGGAACCATTGCCCGATCGGCTTTGGCTCGCTGCGCAGCACACGCAGCTCGGCGTCAATCCTGTCCGTCGGCGCATGAAGCGCGGGATCGAGGATCACATCTCCGCGTCGGATTGCCTCCTTGCTGACGCCGTCGCCGGCCAGATTGAGCGCGCAACGGGTTCCGGCGAGGCCGCGCTCGGCCACCCGGTTCTGGGCGTGGATCGAGCGAATGCGCGCGGCAAGTCCCGACGGGCTCACCACGACGCTGTCGCCGACACCGACGGAGCCTGAAAGGGCGGTGCCGGTCACGACCGTGCCGATGCCGCGCAGGGTAAAGCAGCGGTCGACCGCCAATCGAAAGCGGCCCGAGGATGAGCGCCTGGCAAAGCGCGATGCCTCTTCGAACAGCAGGCGTCGGAGGTCGTCGATGCCTTCTCCCGTGACGGCGGAAATGGGAATAACCTCAGCCTGTTCCAAGATACTGCCCGCGAGGGCGGAGCGGATGTCCGCGGCGACAGCCGCACGTCGTGAAGGATCGGCCAGATCGCATTTCGAGAGCACGACCAGCCCACGACTGACGCCAAGGAGATCGACGATCGCCAGATGTTCGCGCGTCTGCGGCATGACGCCGTCGTCGGCCGCCACGACCAGCAGCACGAAATCGATGCCGCTGGCTCCGGCGACCATGGTGTGCACGAAGCGCTCGTGGCCGGGAACGTCGATGAAGCCGACGACGTCTCCGCTTGGCGTCGGAAGATAGGCGAAGCCAAGATCGATCGTCATGCCCCGCGCCTTCTCTTCTTGCAGCCGGTCCGTGTCGACGCCGGTCAGCGCCTGCACCAGCGCTGTCTTGCCGTGGTCGACATGTCCCGCGGTGCCGACGATCATGGCGCAGGCTCCTCGAGCGGCAACGTAGCGCGGCGTTCAGCCTCAGCGATTTCGCGCATGGTGAGAGCAGCGCGCGCCGCGTCCACGTACCGGCCTGCGATTACACTGCCGCCTGCTTGCGCGCGCAGGAGCCACGCATAGGCTTCGACAGGGTCGGCTGGAACGCCAGCCCCGAGATGGCAGGCGGCGCCGAGCATGGCCTGACCGTCCGTATCGCCGAGCAACGCGGCCCTGCGCCACCAGCGGACCGCTTCGGCAGGATCGCGCGGCATGCCGAGGGCATTGTGGCAGAGCATGCCGATACGGGTCATCGCCGATGCGATGCCCTGCGCGGCGGCAGCCAGCGCCCAACGCCGCGCTTCGGCAAAGTCAGGCTCGATCACCTCACCCTCGAGCAGCATCCAGCTCAACATGTCTTGCGCCGGTCCGTCGCCCTGCTCCGCCGCGGCCCGATAGAGTTCGGCCGCGCGGCGGTAATTCTGTTCGACGCCTTCGCCACGGAAACAGAGCGAGGCGAGGTTCCGCTGCCCGACCGGATCCCCGGCTTCGGCGGCGAGCGCCAGCCAGCGGAAGGCGAGATCGCTGTCTCGTTCGACGCCGAGCCCCTCGGCGAAGCAGGCGCCGATATTGTTTTGGGCGCGAGCCGATCCCGACCGCGCCAGCGGCTCCCAGATGGCGAGAGCCGTGGCGTAGTCGCCCCGCCTGGCAGCGTCGATGGCGACCGCCAACTGGTCAGCAGCGGATATTCGGGCCGGTTTGCGCGCCAGACGATCAAGCCACCGCACCACCGCCTCCTGGAGGGAAGCTCGCAAGATTGGCCGCCAAGCCGGCCTCGTCTTCGAGGCAGCGCAGATCGAGCATGAGTGCCTGCTTTTCGATGCGTCCGATCACCGGAACGGGCAGCGCCCGCAATGCCGCCGCAAGCATTTCCAGGGCTTGACCGCTTCCCGATTGGTGGCTGATGGCAAGCCCGGCGCTCGGCAGGGTGTCGAGTGGTAATGCGCCCGATCCGACCTGGCTTCGGCAGTCCACCACCTCCACTACAAATTCATCGCCCAGAACATTGGAAAGTACGGGAGCGAGGCGCCGGGCCTGCGCGGCAATATCAACAGCGGGGCGCGCGAGCAGCCTCAGCGTCGGCAGACGTTCCACCAAGCGATCCGGATTGCGGTAGAGCTTCAGCGTCGCCTCCAGCGCGGCCAGGCGGAGCTTGTCGAGGCGAAGCGCCCGCTTCATCGGGTTTCGGTTGACCTCGTCAAGAAGATCCTTCCGGCCGACGATGAAACCGGCCTGCGGTCCTCCGAGCAGCTTGTCGCCCGAGAAGGTGACGAGCTCGGCGCCGTCCGCAATCGCCTCGCGCACGGTGGGTTCGTGCTTGAGGCCGTATTGGGCAAGATCGATGAGCGTGCCCGAGCCGAGATCGTGGACGAGAGGCACCCCGCGCTCCTTGGCGATCGCCGAAAGCTCGCGCGCAGAGACCTCCGCCGTGAACCCATCGATCCGGTAGTTCGACGTGTGCACCTTGAAGACGACCCCGGTCGCCGGACCGATGGCCGACAGATAGTCCTTGGGATGCGTACGGTTGGTGGTGCCGACCTCTACGAGTTTCGCGCCCGAGCGGGTCATGATGTCCGGCATGCGGAACGAGCCGCCGATCTCGATCAGCTCGCCGCGTGACACGACGGCCTCGCGGCCAAGCGACAGCGTGTTGAGGACGAGAAGCACCGCGGCCGCGTTGTTGTTGACGACGGTTGCGTCCTCGGCCCCGGTGAGCTCGCATATGAGGGCCCGCAGATGATCGTCACGTTCGCCGCGTCTGCCGGTCCCGATGTCGAATTCGAGCGCCACTGCTTCACTCATGGCAGCGCGCATCGCCTCCAAAGCTTCGTTCGCGATCAGTGCACGGCCGAGATTGGTGTGCAGCACGGTGCCGGTCAGGTTGAAAACCGGGCGCAGCGATGGGCGCTCGGCGGCCTTGAGGCGGAGGAGCGCGTCGGCGGCGAGATCGCTCGGCTCGGGCACTTCAGTTCCGGTACGGCAAGCCGCCCGTGCTTCTTCCAGCGCATCGCGGATGGCGCGCGTCGTGGACTGCTGGCCGAAGCGCTCGACCGCCGCGGCCGCGAGCGGGGTCCTCAGCACGCGATCGACTGACGGGAGATCGCGCAGGCGGCTTGTGGGCAGACTGGTCATCGCGCACCTCAATAGCCTATGAGGAACGGATTGAAGGATCCGCGGCGATAGCCACCCTCGCGGACGAGGATGTCGAGCCCAAGCGTCGCCACGTCGTCGGCAACGGGATCGAGGCCGGGATCCTTATGCTGATGAAGGATCTTTACATAGCAGCCGCAGGAATCGCAGGTCTCGGCCTTCACCGTGCCCGACCCGCCGTCGATCTCCTGGTAGCCGATGCCCTTCGTCGAGCCGCACAGCGTGCATTTGATGCGCACGTAGTTCCACAGCGTGCTGCATAGCGAGCATGCGCAGAACCGCGCCCCATGAGCGCCCTGCCAACCGACGATGATCGAGGATGTCGGCGGGCTGCCGCAGGCGGGGCATGCGCCGTCGCCTACCGCCACCAGCGCGCGGGCATCGAGGCGGGCGGCGAGGCGAGCGAAGTGAACCTGTAGCGCGGCTGAGACATAGACATGCTCCGCGAGCGCCTCCATCGGAATCGCATTCGCGAGCACATTGCGTACCATGCCACCGCGCTTCGCCGGAGTGGCCTGCTTCAAACGGTCCAGCGCATCGGCCGCGAAGACCGGCTTCTTGATCTCCGACGCCGCGACGACCAGGCGGTCGAGCGTCTCGGCGATCGTGTCGAATGCCAGGTTGCTGCGGTCGAGCGG
>NZ_RZSC01000308.1:0-6675 GCF_003998155.1 Mesorhizobium sp. M1E.F.Ca.ET.063.01.1.1 | reverse complement strand
TGACCAACCCGCTGCGCGACCGTTTCGGCATCCCGGTCAGGCTCAATTTCTACACGGTCGAGGAGCTGGAGCAGATCGTGCGCCGCGGCGCCCGCATCCTCTCGATGCCGCTCGGCGATGATGGCGCGCTGGAGATCGCGCGCCGCGCCCGCGGCACGCCGCGCATCGCCGGACGGCTCTTGCGCCGCGTGCGTGACTTCGCTTCCGTCGCCGGAAACGGCCATGTCGACAAGCGCATTGCCGACGAGGCGCTGACCAGGCTCGAAGTCGACGGGCTCGGGCTCGACGCGCTCGACCGCCGGTACCTCTCGATGATCGCTCGCAATTTCGGCGGCGGGCCGGTCGGCATCGAGACGATCGCCGCGGGGCTGTCGGAACCGCGCGACGCCATAGAGGACATCATCGAGCCCTATCTCATCCAACAGGGCTTCATCCAGCGCACGCCGCGCGGCCGCGTGCTGACCGCCAATGCCTGGCGGCATCTCGGGCTCGACCCGCCAAAGGACCTCGCGCAGCAGCAGATCAGCCTGTTCCAGGAAGAGTAACGGATATTTGTTCTCCCTGTCGGGCAGGGAACGGCTTGTCTGCGCAGAATCTGCTCGCCTCGGCCCAGGTGAGGGCACAATTGCCGCCTTTAAGGCAAGGCTCGCTTACTTGAATCCCAAGGGCTTGGGCTGACAGATGATCACCAGACGTGGCTTCCTGCGCCTCATCGGCGGCTCGTTCTTGTCGATGGTGTCGCTCAGCGCCTATGCCGTCGGCATCGAGCCGATGCTCTTGACGCATGTGAAGCGCTACAGCCTGACGCCGCCGCATTGGCCGGCTGGCCTCAAGCTCCGCGTCGTGGCTCTTGCCGACATCCATGCCTGCAAGCCTTGGATGACAGCCGGGCACATCGCTTCGCTCGTCGAGCGGGCCAACGCCCTGCAGCCGGACCTCGTGGCCCTGCTCGGCGACTATATCGCCGGCATGCGACTGGTGACGGACGAGGTGCCCGTCCCGGAATGGGCCGCGGCTCTGTCGGGGCTGAAGGCGCCGCTCGGGGTGCTCTCGATCCTCGGCAATCACGACTGGTGGCACGATATCATGGCGCAACGGGCCCGTTCGGGACCGACCGTGGCGCGCAAGGCGCTGGAGGATGTCGGCATCCCGGTGCTGGAGAACGATGTGGTGCGCCTCGAAAAGGATGGGCACGCCTTCTGGATCGCCGGGCTGGCGGACCAGCTCGCCCTGCTGCCAGGCCCGGATCGCGAACAATCCAGAGGATTGGATGATCTCGACGGCACGCTCGCCAAGGTGAGCGACGGCGCGCCCGTCATCCTCCTCGCGCATGAGCCCGACATTTTCCCGAAAGTCCCTTGGCGGGTGTCGCTGACGCTTTCCGGCCACACCCATGGCGGGCAGGTGCGGCTGTTCGGCTATTCGCCGGTCGTGCCGTCCGAGTTCGGCAACCGCTACGCCTATGGCCATGTCGTGGAAAACGACCGCAACCTGATCGTATCCGGCGGGCTTGGCTTCAGCATCATGCCAGTGCGTTTCGGCATGCCGCCGGAGATTTTGCAGATCGATTTGGGTTAGTTCCCCAGCACGGGGATTTTGACTGGTCGGCTCTGTTTGCGTTGGCAGGTGGCATGCCTTGGAGATTGGCCGAAACGCCCACCCCGTCGTCATCCACGGGCGGAGCAGGAGGGAAGCTCCGTCGCGAAGACCCTAGAATGACGACGTTTGGGCGGCTTCAACCAATCCCCGGCGGTTGCGCTGATTTCACGGAGATGAACGGAGAATCCTGCACCAAGGCAAACGGCAACCTTTCAAAAATCCCTATGTCGGGGACTGGTTCGCCCCCAAGCGCCTCAGCGTAGCGACCTGATCGCGTCCATCACGTTGGGCTCCGCCTTGTCGCCGTCGAAGGCATCGACGATGCCGAAGGCGCCGCCATAGCCCCATACCGACCAGGAAAAGCCATGCGCCTCGGCGCGCGCGATCATGTCCTTGACATAGGCGGCGCGGTACTCGGCGGGCATCACATAGGCGTTGCCGTATTCCTGGCGGATCATGCCGAATTCGCCGAGCGTGATGTCTTGCGGCTTGATGCCGTTGGCCTTCGCCCAGCCCTCGACGGTCTTGAAAGGCGCGTCCATCAGGCCAACGAGCTTGTCGGGGCTGTCCATGCCGGCAACCTGCTCGTCCAGATAGGCAAGCATGCCGCTGCGGCGCGTCCATGGCGCTTCGGCCCTGATCCTGTCGCGGATCGTCTCCAGCGCCACGTCGAGCCGGGCGCGCGGCACCGCGGTCAGCGGATAGGGCAGGCCGGTGACATAGCGGATGAAGTCGCCGGCCCAGGTCGCGCCCTGATGCGTCAGAAGAAACGGATCGTAGGAATGGAAAGTCCAGATGATGTTGTCGTCGGGGATCGCCTTCGGATCGATCTTCGCCAGCGAGGCCGCATTGGAATAGCAGCCGCCGGTGAGGATGAGCGTCAGCCTGGTGGCGGAAGACCGCGCGGCCGCGAACAATTTCTTCTGGCGGTCGGGCCACAGGTTCGTGCCGTTCCCGTCGCAGTCGACGATCGGCTCGTTCATCAGCTCGAAGGCAACCCGGCCTGGGTCCTCGGCGGCGAGCGTATGCGCCATCTTGCGCACGACCTCGACATAGGCGTCGAAAGTGGCCGGATCGTCCATCACCTCGCTCATGCCGATCTTGCGGTTGCCTCCGGCCGGGATGAGATGCAGGTCGACGATCACTTTCAGCCCGGCGCGGTTGATCATGCGCGCCGAGTCCAGCACGCTGGCGTAGAGGTCGTCGCGCAGCGAAAGCGTCTCGTCGGACAGGAAGGGCGAGGGATCGACCGGCATGCGCAGGAAATCGAAACCGGCATCCTTCAACGCCTTGAGGTCATCCTCCTTCAGGAATTTGCGCCATTCCGGATAGGGCAGGATGGCCTTCGGGTCGTTCCATTTCTCCTCGCCGGTCCAGGTCGTCCACTGGTCGAGATTGAGGCCGCGCTTCATCGAGAACGTCGCTGCCTGACCCGGCAGCGTCAGCGCGGCCAGCGTCAGCAGCGCCGCCGTCAAGGTCTTGATCATCGCGCCCAACAGTGCCATCCGGTTCCCGCGCCATGCGCACCGCCCCGAGCCGTCCAGCGGTCCGGAGGGCGCGCGAACGAACAGGTGCCCGTTCGGGCCTGAAAAGGAAAGCGCGATGGACGATCATGGTGAATCGGCGCTCTGCGCCGGGCTTTCCGGGGCGCTGACGGAGTTCGGCCACCGGCTGATGGCCAGGGTCTACTATGCCGACACCGATTTCTCGGGCGTCGTCTACCATGCGCGCTACCTCGAATTCTTCGAGCGTGGCCGCTCCGACTATCTGCGGCTCGCCGGCGTCCATCATACCGAGCTTTTGGACGGCAAGCATGGCGAGCGCATCGTCTGGGTGGTGCGGCGCATGGAGATCGACTTCCGCGCGCCGGCCCGCATGGATGATATTCTGACCATCGACACGCGCACCGAGGACATCTCGGGCGCCCGTATCTTCATGGCGCAGCAACTGAAGCGCGGCGACGAGGTGCTGGTCGAGGCAAAGGTCGAGGCGGCGATCATCGGCGATAACGGGAGGCCGAGGCGGTTTCCTAAAGAGTGGATCGCCGCTTTCATGCCTCGGGTGTCCTGATATTCAGGTGATGCCGGCCTGCGAACGACGGCTCGGCCTGACCTGAAATCTCAACGCACCTCGACCCCAGTCGGCCAATGAGTATCCGTGCGAGGCGCGGCAATGCGCCGCGCTTCATATCCTAACCCATCCTTAACCATAACGGTTCATGAAGGAATTGGTGAAGATTGGCGCAATTCGTGCCGCCTTCCTTTCACCAAGATTTGCCCCGAAAAGGCCGCGAAACGGTGCATTCGGGGGCTTGTCCCGCAAGCTTCAAGCTTCGCGCGATCGGACCAAAGGGATGCCCATGGGCCAGCCGCCAGCGATGCCCGGAAAATTCTTAAGGACTTAAGTCATGGAAAACATCGCACTCGCCGACCCGGGCGCGCATTTGTCGATATGGGCCCTGTTCATGCAGGCCGGCTGGGTGGTCAAGCTGGTCATGATCGGCCTGCTCTGCGCCTCGATCTGGACCTGGGCGATCATCATCGACAAGCTTGTCGCCTACAGCCGCATGCGCCTCGCCCTCAACCGCTTCGAGCAGGTGTTCTGGTCGGGACAGTCGCTCGAGGACCTCTACCGGACGCTCGCCGACCGCAAGACCACCGGCATGGGCGCGATCTTCGTCGCCGCCATGCGCGAATGGAAGAAGAGCTTCGAGAAGGGCGCGAAATCGCCGCTGGCGCTGCAGACCCGCATCGACAAGGCGATGGACCTGGCGCTGACCCGCGAGATGGAAAGGCTGGAGGGCCGCCTCGGCTTTCTCGCCACGACCGGCTCGGCCGCGCCCTTCATCGGCCTGTTCGGCACGGTCATCGGCATCATGACGTCCTTCCAGGCGATCGCCGCCTCGAAGAATACCAGCCTGTCGGTCGTGGCACCCGGCATCGCCGAGGCGCTGCTGGCGACGGCCATCGGCCTGCTCGCGGCCATCCCCGCGGTCATCGCCTACAACAAGCTGTCATCGGATGCGAACAAACTCGCCATGCGCATGGAAGGGTTTGCGGATGAGTTCTCCGCCATACTCTCGCGCCAAATCGATGAAAAAGTGGCGCAGAAGGCCTGAGGTACGATCATGGGGATGTCTGCTGCTAGCGCAGGTGGCATAGGGCGAGGCGGACGCGGCCACAGGCGGCGCGGGCGCCATCATAGCCTGATGTCGGAAATCAACGTCACGCCGATGGTCGACGTGATGCTGGTGCTTTTGATCATCTTCATGGTCGCGGCGCCGCTCCTGACGGTCGGCGTTCCGATCGACCTGCCGGATACGCAGGCCAAGGCGATGAATGTCGACACGCAGCCGATCACGGTGTCGATCAATTCGACCGGCCAGATCTATCTGCAGGAAACCGAGATCCCGATCGAGGAGCTGGTGGCGAAGCTGCAGGCGATCTCCAAGACCGGCTACGACGAGCGCATCTTCATCCGCGGCGACAAGTCGACGGACTACGGCACCGCCATGAAGGTCATGGCCCGCATTTCAGCGGCCGGCTACAAGAACATCGGCCTGGTTTCGCTGCAGGAACAGGACCAGTAGACACGAAGATGAGGACCGGCCTCACCACATCGGTGATCTTGCATGCGGTGGCGCTGGCCTTCGGGCTGTTCACGCTATCCTCGCCGCCGGCCATGCCAGCCAGCGACGTGGAGTCGGTGGCGGTCGACATCGTGCCGATGGAAGCGGTTGCGCAGACGCTGCAGGGCGACAAGAAAGCCGTGATGCACGACAAGCCGGCGCCGCTGCCGACAAAGCGCCCGGATATCGTTCCCGATGCGCAGAAGGTCGGCGAGAACAGCGTCGACACCGACAAGCCGGTGACGGACGAAGCCAAGCCGAAGCCGGTCGACAAGACGTCCGCGCCGCCGCCTGCGCCGACGCCGACCGAGAAGCCGGCCGCCGAAGACGTGCCGAAGCCGCAGGAAAAGCCGAAGCCGGTGCCTGCGACCGAAGTGGCGCCGACGCCGGCGCCGAAGGAAGAGGTCAAACCCGAGCCGGTCAAGCAGGCGGATCCCAAGCCGACGCCAGCCAAGGAGCCGACGCCAACGCCGCCGAAGGAAACGACCGCCGCCATCCAGAAGGAGGAGGTCAAGCCTGACGCCGTCGCGGAGGCGATCGCCAAGGAGCAGCCGACCGACGAGGCCAAGCTTCCGGACTCCGCGCCGGCGCCGGAGGCGCGGCCGAAGCCGCAGCCTGCTCCCGCCGAGAGCGCCAAGGCGCCGGAACGCAAGGATGCGGAAAAGCCGGTCAAGGAAGCCTCCTCGAAGCCGAAGTCGGATGACAAGCAGTTCAACGCCGACGAGATTTCCGCGCTGCTCGACAAGCAGAAGCCATCCGGCGGCGGCGCCAAGCGCTCGACACAGCAGTCATCGCTGGGTGGTGAAAAGGACCAGGGCCAGAAGCTCTCCAAGTCGGAGCAGGGGGCTCTGGAATCTCAGCTCGGCGGCTGCTGGACATTGCCTGTCGGGTTGGAGGGCTCGGAGAACTTCGTCGTCGTGGTGCGGTTCAATCTCGACACAAATGGCAAGCTCGACGGCCGCCCATCGGTCGAGCAGTCGAGCGGCAACCGGCAGTTCGACGAAAGCGCCGTGCGCGCGGTTCAAAAATGCGACGTGGCCGGCCTGCAGGTTCCCGCCGGCAAGCAGGACATCTGGAACGACATCCGGGTCACCTTCGATCCAAGGGAGATGCTTGGCCTCTAGGCCCGGCGTCTGAACCATCAAAGAAGAGAAGCGAGAAGACATGAGATCTTTCCTCAAGCCGCTCCTGATGATTGCCGCCATGGCGCTGGGCATGACGGCCGGCGCCACCTTGCCGGCCTGGGCCCTCGTCGAGCTCAACGTCAACAAGGGCAATGTCGAGCCGCTGCCGATCGCCATCACGGACTTCCAGTCCAGCGATGCGCTCGGCGCGCAGATCACGGAGATCGTCACCGCCGATCTGAAGCGTTCCGGACTGTTCGCGCCGATCGACAAGAGCGCCTTTATCGAGAAGATCTCGGGCCCGGACGCCACGCCGCGCTTCGA
>NZ_RZSC01000307.1:0-6713 GCF_003998155.1 Mesorhizobium sp. M1E.F.Ca.ET.063.01.1.1 | reverse complement strand
CCAAGGGTCGACCCCCCACTCCGTCGAGCTACGCTCGACACCTCTCCCCCGATCGACGGGGGAGAGGAAGGGTGCCAGGCTGGCCTCAGATTGCCGTAAACGCGTTGTCGACGAACAGATGCGCGCCGTTGACGAAGCTCGATTCGTCGCTGGCGAGGAACAGCGCGGCCTTCGCTACCTCTTCCGGCTCGCCGATGCGGCCCTGCTGTGCGGCCATGGCGGCGTCGGAAACGTCGACGCCGAGCTTGCCGAGATCGGCCACCTCGCGCAGCCCGTGCGGGGTGCGGATGAAGCCGGGGCAGACGGCGTTGCAGCGGATGTTGCGGTCGCGGAACTCGACCGCGATGGCGCGGGCGAACATATGGCAGGCGCCCTTGGTGGTGTCGTAGAGCACTTCGTTCGGCGTCGCCGCCACCGCCGAGATCGACGAGGTGCAGACGATCGAGCCGCCGCCGGCTGCGATCATGCCGGGCAGCACCGCGCGCGTCATCAGGAACATCGAGCGCACGTTGACGGCGTGCAGCCAGTCCCATTCCTGCAGGCTCGTCTCCAGGAAGGGTTTGATGACGATGGTGCCGGCGTGGTTGAACAGCACGGTGACCGGCCCGAATTTCTCCGCCGCCGCCCTTGCCGCCGCTTCGACCTGCGCTTCATCCGAAACGTCGGCCACGAAATGCTCGGCGATGTGGCCGCGCGCGCGGATAGCCGCGGCGGTTTTGCCGGCCGCCTCGCCGTTGCGGTCGATGATCGCCACCTTGGCGCCTTCGGCCGCGAACAGCTCGGAAGCCGCTCGGCCAATGCCCGTCGCGCCGCCCGAAATGATGGCGACCTTGCCCGCCAGCCTTCCACCCATGTCGTTTCTCCGTGAGGGCCTTTGTTTGTCGGCCGATGCTATCCCCGACATTCGGGATGGCCAAGCTCTGTCGAATAAAGGGCTTTTTGGCTTCGGAAGGCGGCTCCGACCGACCAACTCCAGGTCAGCCAGAGGCCGGCGTGGCACGCGCCGACGATCGAATACTCCTTTTACGAGAGGTAATAACAACCATCTTTGGCCTGAATTTGAGAACGTTGTTCCAAAAATCTCTCAAAAATAGCAATCGACAAAGTCTACTAATTTTATAGATTAATGGCCGAGACGGAGGCTCGACCATGTCCTACATCCAGAATGCTCAGCGCAAGGGCCAAAGGCTGACCGCCGGTGAGAGCTGGAGGCCCGCCTATGGCGGCACCTTCGCCTATCTCGTCTTCGCGCTTGCGTTCGTGTTCACCGGCGCGGTGGTGCTGGGGCTGATCCCCTAATAATCGGGCATAGGGGCCAAGGCCCCTCCGTCAAACAATCTGAGTTGAGTAGCCGAGTAGAACTGGCCGTGCGCCAGAGCGCCGTCGCGCGCCTGTGCGTGGATTTCAATGCGAGGGCATAAAGCGGGGCAACCCAACGTGATGGAGGAGATGGCAATGCCGATCGAGTTCACGCATGTTCCCGGTAAGCCTGCCAACGGCAGCTTCTTCTATGATTTCGCCGAGACGGCGACCAAGCTGTCGCTGATCGAGGATGCCGGTTTCAACAAGCTGGTCGTCGACGATCCGGCCGGCCTGCTCACCAATATGGACATCGCCGCCCAGACGCTCGAACGCACGGCATCGCTCGAGGTGGTTCTGACGCACTGGGCCGGCGTGATCGAGCCGACGGTGGCGGCAAGGCAACTCGCGGCGCTCGACCGCAGAAGCGGCGGCCGCCTGTCGCTCAGGATGCTGAGCGAGCCGCTGGAGGACAGCGACGCCGAGGCGCGGCCGGTCGGCCACAGCGTGGTCTGGCAGCGCATCGACGAATATCTGGTGCTCTTGAAGCGTCTGTGGTCGAACGACAAGCCTTTCGATCACGAGGGCGCCTTCTACAGCGTCAGAGGCGGCTACGTTCCGCGCAAGGGTCCGCATGGCGCGGACCTCGCCATCCGTCTCGGCGGGCAATCCGGCACGGCGCTGAAGGTCGCGGGACGGCACGCCGATGTCTTCGAGCTGGCCGCCGGCTCGCCGGACGAGGTCGCGCAGTTGATGCAGCGCGTGCGCAGCGCCGCCGCCGAACACGGTCGCGCCGGCAAGCTGCATTTCGCGCTTCCCGTCCGCATTCGCTCCGAAGACTGGTCCGGCGCCTCCGACCACAAGGCGGTCGATGTCGTGGGGCCGCCGGCGCGGCTTGCGCTTTCGCTGTTGCCTTATGCCGCGCTCGGTATCGAGGAATTCATGATCGGCGGCATCGACCGTCCGAGCGAGATTGCCCGGATCGGGCGCGAGACGGTCACGCTGATCGCGAATTCGCTGGCGCGCCGCGAAGCGGAGATCCCGCAGCCGGGAGCTTTCGCCGCGCGCCGGCCGCCGGCCGTGCGCTCGCCGTTGTGAGAAGAAGGCCCGCGGCTGCTCAGTTCGCCGCGGTCACGAGCCGGGACAGCGCGGCGATGACGACTTCCGACTCCGCCAGCGCGCCGAAGACGCCGTCCTCGACCGTGACCATGTGGAGCGCGGCTTCGTGCGCCTTTTGGTCGCCGCTGGCGCAGGCGTCCGCGATCGTCAGGCACTGGAAATTGCGGTCGCAGGCCTCGCGCAGCGTTGTGTGCACGCAGACATCCGTCGTGCATCCGGCGAACAGGAGATGGGTGATGCTGCGCGCCCTGAGCACCAGCTCCAGATCGGTATAGGTGAAGGCGCCGTTGCAGGTCTTGTCGACGACGATGTCCTCAGGCGCCACCTCGATGTCGGACACGATCTGGAAGCCTGGGCTGGAGCGCAGCAGGATGTCGGTGCCGTCGAGGCCAGCCCGCTTGCGGCGCCATTTCTCGTAGGGCGTCATGTCGGCCATGTCGGCGCGATAGCCTTGCCTGGTGTGGACGATGGTCAGGCCCGCTGCGCGGGCGGCGGCAATCAGCCGGTTCACGGCGGGCAGGATGGCTCTGAGCGGCGACGGATCATAACCTTTCCTGGCGAAGTAACCTGTCGGCGACAGGAAATCCTCCTGCAGGTCGATGACCAGCAGCGCGGTGTGCTGCGGCACCAGCCGGCCGTCATAGGGGAAGTCGAATGGTGTCGCCTTGATCATCGCCTGCTGCCTCGGTTGCCGCCTGCATCGTGGCGCAGCGATGGCGTCGCCGTCCAGACCTCATAGCGCTCAGGCTGCCGGTCGAAGCGACGCAGCAATTTGTTGATCAAAAAAATCACCTTTAGAGTTGACTAGTAAACTCATGTTTCCTAGTCAGCCAACGTTGGCCGCATGGCGACAGCCTAGGCAGCGGCCGCTTGGAGACGGATGTTGACCGAAGCAGGTGCCCAGACTGCCTTTCATGTCGAAGCGGTGCGCTTTGCCGTCGGCGAGCGCACACTGCTCGGGCCGGTTTCGCTCGAGCTTCAACGCTCGCGCGTCTACGGGCTGATCGGCCATAACGGTTCGGGCAAGTCGACACTGGTCAAGCTTCTGGCGCGGCAGCAGCCGGCAAGCTCCGGCGATATCCGCTTCGCCGAACGTCCGCTCACCGGCTGGGGCGCGCGCGAGTTGGCGCGGGCGCTCGCCTATCTGCCGCAGACGACGCCGGCGGCCACGGGCTTGACCGTGCGCGAGCTGGCGGCACTCGGGCGCTATCCTTGGCATGGCGCGCTCGGCCGTTTCGGGTCGGAGGACCGAAGCCATGTCGAGGAAGCGCTGGCGCTGACCGACATGAGCGCTTTCGCCGACCGCCTGGTGGACGAGCTTTCCGGCGGCGAGCGCCAGCGCGCCTGGCTCGCCATGCTGGTGGCGCAGAATGCCGGCGTCATGCTGCTCGACGAGCCGATCTCGGCGCTCGACATCGCGCATCAGGTCGAGGTGCTGGCGCTGGTCAAGGACCTGAGCCGCAAGCGCGATCTTTGCGTCGTCGTGGTGCTGCACGATCCCAACATGGCGGCGCGCTATTGCGACGAATTGATCGCGCTGAAGCAAGGCCGGCTGCTCACGCGCGGCACGCCGGCCGAAATCATGCGGGGCGAGGTGCTCAAGGACATTTTCGGCGTCGAGATGGGCGTGCTCGAGCACCCCGTCACCGGCCGGCCTATCGGCTACGTGCAATGATGAAGCGAGGACGAACCTTGTCCCGGAACAGCTTTCTTCCTGCGGCGCTGGCCGCATCGGTCATTCTCTCAGCCGGCGTGGCCACGGCGCAAGAACAGCCGTCGGCGCCGGTGCCGGCCGCGCAGGCACCTGCGGCGCAACCACCGGCGGCGGGTGCCGCGCCGACTGTAGCCCAGCCGGCGGAGCCGAGTCCCCAGCCGACCCAGAGCGTCGGCGCCGATCGTGAGCAGCCGGCCGCAATCCCGCTGACGCTGCCGCATGATCTGTCGCCCTGGGGCATGTTCATGAATGCCGACATCGTGGTGAAGGCGGTCATGGTCGGACTTGCTTTCGCTTCTCTGGTCACCTGGACGATCTGGCTCGCCAAGTCGCTGGAGATCTTAGGCGGCAAGCTCAGGGCCCGCCGCGCGGTGACGGCGATCGGCAATGCGGCGACGCTGATGCAGGCCGGCCGCGCGCTTGGCCACAGCGGGGGGCCGGGCGCGCTGCTGGTGCGCGCGGCCGAGGAAGAGCGCGCGCTTTCGGTCGGCGCGCTGGATCATGCCTCGGGCGACGGTCTGAAGGAGCGCGTCAACTCAAGGCTCTCGCGCATCGAGGCTGCCGCGGCGCGGCGCATGTCGCGCGGTACCGGCCTGCTTGCGACAATCGGCTCGACGGCGCCCTTCGTCGGCCTGTTCGGCACCGTCTGGGGCATCGTGAACGCCTTCATCGGCATCTCGCAGGCGCAGACCACCAATCTGGCGGTGGTGGCGCCGGGCATCGCCGAGGCGCTGCTCGCCACCGCCATGGGCCTGGTCGCGGCGATCCCGGCGGTGGTGATCTACAACGTCTTCGCGCGTTCGATAGCCGGCTACAGGCAGATCCTTGCCGACGCTTCCGCGGGCGTCGAGCGGCTGGTGAGCCGCGACCTCGATTTCCGCACGGTGCCGCCGGCAACCGCGATGGCGGCGGAGTGAGCGGCGATGGCGGCGCGGATCCGCGAGACGGCCAGCGACGATCTCGAGGAAAGCCACGAGATCAACGTCACGCCGTTCATCGACGTCATCCTGGTGCTGCTGATCATCTTCATGGTCGCGGCACCATTGGCGACCGTCGACGTCAATGTCGACCTGCCGGGCTCGACGGCGACGCCCGCGCCGCGCCCGGAGACGCCGCTGTTCCTGACGCTGAAAAGCGACCTGACGCTGGCGATCGGCAATGACAGCGTGCCGCGCTCCGCCTTCGCCGCGGTGCTCGACAGCCGCAGCAAAGGCGACAAGCAGACGCGCATCTTCCTGCGCGCCGACAAGACGGTGGGCTATGGCGAACTGATGGAGGTGATGAACCTTTTGCGCGCCGCCGGCTATCTCAAGGTCGCGCTGGTCGGCCTCGAGACGGCATCGGGCGCCGGTGGCGCGGTTCCAGGCGGAAGCCCCGCGCCGGCGACAAGCGGAAGTCCCGGGCCATGACACCTGCGGTCGCCTCCTTGTCCGTTCGGCCGCGCTTGCACGTGCGCGAAGCCGGCCTGTGGACAAGCGCGGCCGCGATCACTCTCGCCGCGCATGTCGCCGTCGCCTGTGCGGTACAGAATCTGAGCTTTGCCGAGGCGCCGGACGGCGGCCCGCCACCGGCGCTGGCGGTCGAAATGGCGCCGCTGGTGGTTGCGCCTGCGGTGCCGGAAGACGTGGCGACGCTGAACGCGGTGACGCCGGATCCGCCCGATGCGGCGGAGGAGACGCCGACGGTCAGCGAAGTGAAACCCGCGACCGATCCGATACCGGAACCGGTCGCGGAAGCGCCCGAGCCGGCCACCGAACAGCCCGTCGACGCTGACAAGGCGGAAGAGGCCGAAGCAGCGGAGCAGGCTGTTGCGGCGCTCAGCGAGCAGCAACCTTTGGAAGAGGTTATTCCCGATCCTGTCGAAGCGATCGCGCCTGACGTGGTCATTCCGCTGCCGCAGCCGAAGCCGGTCGAGGCGGAAATCAAGGCAAGCAAACCCGTCGAGGCGAAGAAAAAAGCGGAAAAGAAGCCGGTCGAAAAGCCGAAGCACCGGCCGAAGAAGGAAAAGGCCGAGCCGCCCAAGGCGGTGACGACGGCCAGCATCGGCGCCAAGGCAGGAGCGAAGGCCGCCGCGCCGCAATCCTCCGATGCGGCGCCGCGGTCCAGCGTCAGCCCATCGCGGTGGAATGCCAACCTGGCGGCGTGGATCAGGCGGCACACGCGCTACCCGAGCGCTGCGCGATCGAGAAAGGCCGAAGGCAGCCCCAACGTCACCTTCACGGTGGACAGCTCCGGCAGGGTGGTCTCGGCCCGGCTGGCGCGCTCGTCGGGCGATGCGGATCTGGATCGCGCGGCGCTCGGCGCGCTGCAGGGCGCGACGGTGCCCACGCCGCCGGAGGAGCTCGGCGCGCGTGTCACGCGCACGGCGCCATTCGTGTTCAGTTTGCGGGACTAGAGCAATTCCAGGAAAAGTGTGAAACGGTTTTCCGTCCGGAATTGCGTCAAAACAAAGCGCTCTAGGCTGTGAAGATGGATAGTGACAGGGGCCTGAGCGGTTCAGCCCAATCGTGGACTGCCCGGGATACTGCCTTTCGGAAAGCCATATGACGGTATTTACGCGACGCAATCTTCTCAAAGCCAC
>NZ_RZSC01000306.1:0-6718 GCF_003998155.1 Mesorhizobium sp. M1E.F.Ca.ET.063.01.1.1 | reverse complement strand
GCCGCCGTCGCTGGGCATGTCGAACCCGTCGGCGTCGACGGTTTGAGCGGGACGCGCCTGGCGTGCCGGCGCCTGGGCGACAGGCTGCGATTGGCCGACCGGCGCCTGCGGCACCGGCGCCGGCTGCGAAGCATCCGCCGACGGAATCTCGTCCGGCACGACCGTATCGGACGGCGTCGACTTCCATGTTCCGGGCAGCGGCCTGACCGGAACGCCTTCATGCGCGGCGACCATGAATTCGTGCCAGGCCTGCGCCGGCAGCGCGCCGCCGGTCACCTTCTTCATCGCGCTGCCGTCGTCATTGCCGAACCACACGCCGGTGGTGAGGTTGGCGGTGTAGCCGACGAACCAGGCGTCGCGCGAATTCTGGCTGGTGCCGGTCTTGCCGGCCGAGGGCCAGTTGAAGGCGGCCTTCTTGGCGGTGCCGATCTCGACGGTTCCCGTCATCATCGAGTTCATCATGCCGACGATATCGGCCTTGATCACGCGCGCCGCGCTGCCGCCATTGTTCTCGTAAAGCACCTTGCCGCTGGCTGTGGTGACGCGGCGGATGAAGTGGATATCCGGCTTGTAGCCGCCATTGGCGAAAGGCACATAGGCCGCGGTCAGTTCCAGCGGCGTCACTTCCGAGGTGCCGAGCGCGATCGAGGTGTTCGACTGCAGGTCGGACTGGATGCCCATGCGATGCGCCGCCTCGACCACCGCGTCGGGCCCGACTTCCATGGTGAGCTGCGCCGCCACCGAGTTCAGCGACTTGGCCAGCGCCGTCGCCAGCGTCACCTTGCCATAGTACTTGCCGCCATAGTTATCCGGCGTCCATTTGCCGATCTTGATCGGAGCGTCGTTGCGCACGCTGTCCGGCGTGCGGCCGGCTTCGAGCGCCGCCATATAGACGAAGGGCTTGAAGGCCGATCCCGGCTGCCGCCGCGCCTCCGAGGCGCGGTCGAACTGGCTGGTCGAATAGTCGTAGCCGCCGACCATGGCGCGCACGGCGCCGGAATCGTCGATCGACACCAGCGCGCCCTGCGTGACGTTGAGCTTCTTGCCGCTTTCGTCGATCAGCCGGCGGATCGACTGCTCGGCAAGCTTCTGCAGCGTCAGGTCCACGGTGGTGTCGATGACGATGTCGCCGCGCACATCGCCGATCAGGTCGGGCAGCTCCTCCATGACCGTATCGGCGACGTAGTTCTCCGAGCCGGTCCAATAGGAGGGCGAGCGCGTCGCCGGCGCGCTCAGCGCCACCTTGTATTCCTTGTCGCTGATCTTGCCTTCCTCGCGCATGGCGGCGAGCACGAGCTGCGCGCGTTCTTCAGCCGCCTTCGGATCGCGCGCCGGCGACAGCCGCGATGGCGCCTTCAAGAGGCCGGCGAGAAGCGCTGCCTCCGAGAGCGAGACATCGCGCGCGCTCTTGCCGAAATAACGCCGCGAGGCGGCTTCCACGCCATAGGCGCCGGACCCGAAATAGACCCGGTTGAGGTACATTTCGAGGATCTGGTCCTTGCTGTGCTTGTGCTCCAGCCAAAGCGCGAGCAGCACTTCCTGCACCTTGCGCTCCAGCGTGCGATCGGGTGTCAGGAACAGGTTCTTGGCAAGCTGCTGCGTCAGCGTCGAGCCGCCCTGCGAGAAGTGGCCGCCGAGAACGTTGGTGACCATGGCGCGCGTCAGCCCGATCGGGTCGATGCCGAAATGCGAATAGAAGCGCCGGTCCTCGATGGCGACGACGGCCTCGGGGATATAGGGCGACATTTCGTGCAGGCCGACGGCCTCGCCGCCGCTCATGCCGCGATTGGCGATGAGCTGGTCGTCGACCGAGACGATCTTGATGTTGGGCGCGCGGTCGGGGATCGACCAAGTCGTCGCCGCCGGCATCTTGGCGCCGTAATAGACGACGACGCCGGCCATCGCGATGCCGCCCCAGATGCAGAGCACGAAGCACCAGTAGAGCAGCCGGCCGAAGACGGAAACCAGCCCGCGCCGGTTGCGGTCGCGACCGCGACGCGAGGATTTCGCCTTGGCGGATTTGCGTTTTGCTGCGGATTTGCGATTTGCCGGCACGACGCGATCCTCCTCGCTGACCGAGAAGCCATCGGAGGATTTCGCCTGCGGCGAGCCCTCGAAGCTCGGTTCGATGCGACTGTCTCTGCGGTTCGCCATGCGCTGCGCTTGCTGTCCCCGGTGCCGATGGCGCTCGGGTTGCAGAGTAGATGCGGCGGTTTAAAGGCGCGTTAAATTAGCGGCTGACCAGCCGTTTGAAATTCCTTGCGAATTTCTTAATCCGTTACCGCGCGTTACCGCTCTGTTCGCGGCGCTTAAAGCCGAGCCTCGGCGAAGCGATCGGCGGCTTCCAAAACGGCGCGATCATGCTTCTCTGCCGTCTTGGTCCTGGTGTGCCCAGCGACCTTGCTGGATTGGTCCAGCCTAGCGCCCGACGCCCTGCCTTTCCGTGACACCAGACGCGCGCAGATCGCGAGCCCACAAGGTCACCGGCAGGGCTCGCAGCGTTCAGCGCGCTGGCATCGAGGATGCTTGGCCTTCAGGCTGCGCCGGTGCGTCAGCGAAAGTCGCGTGGGGTAGGTCTGGCGAAACCAGTCCGTACGCATCAAAATGGGCAATGCCCAGCGCATCGGCCTTGTCGGTTACTGTGACAAGACGAACAGGATATAAAGCTGTCTGGCAGCGGCTGGTCGAGGTAAGCTTGCCGTCATGAAACCGATGAACGAAGAGCACCTTGCGGTTCTACGCAGGCACATGGTTGAGATGATTGCGATCCATGCCGACCTTGCAAGCGAAGAACTCGGCAAGGCAACGCTCGATGAGCGGGTGATGGCATCGATGCAGCGGATCCCGCGACATCTCTTCGTGCCAGCTGCGGTCGCGCCTTATGCCTATCAGGACATGCCGTTGCCGATCGGCTTCGATAAGACCGTCTCGCAGCCCTTCATCGTCGCTCTGATGACCGATCTCCTTGCTCCCCAACCGCACGAGGCAGTGCTCGAGATCGGGACTGGCCTAGGCTATCAATCCGCGATCCTGGCGGAACTCGCAGGACAGGTTTGGAGCGTCGAAATCATCGAGGAATTTGCAAGCCATGCCGAAGCTCTGCTGCAGGGCCTTGGCTTCTCGAATGTCGCTATTCGCGTCGGAGACGGGTCTCGCGGCTGGCCCGAGCACGCCCCGTACGACAAGATCCTGGTTAGCGTGGCGGCTGAGCGGACGCCGCCGGCTTTGCTGAAACAGCTCAAGCCAGGGGGACGCCTTGTTCTGCCTTTGGCGTCTGAAGAGGCACAGTTTCTGACCGTCATCGACAAGAATGCGGCAGGGCAACTCGAGACTCGGAAAGTCATCCCGGTTCGGTTCAGCCGGCTAGAAACTGTCTAATGAGGCGCACGACTGGTGCGACTTCACTTTTGTGACCATCAGCCGGGTGCAAGCAGCTCCGCGCTCTTCTCGTCGCAGTCCTCCGACTGTCAACCCCGATCCTCGTAGAACTCAATGGGGAGACCGTCGGGGTCTGCCACGAAAGTAAACGAACGTCCCGTGTGTGGGTCTACGCGGATAGGCTCAACGTCGACGCCTCGTGCCCGAAGCAACCGGGCTGTCGCCTCTACTGAGTCCACCGAGAATGCTACGTGTCGTAGTCCGCATGCCTCAGGCCTGGTCGGCCGGCTGGGTGGCATGGGAAAACTGAACAATTCGATCTGGACAGGACCATGCCGCAAGTCGCACTTCCAAGATTGTTTTTCGGCGCGCCAATTTTCGTCGATGATGACGAAATCGAGTTTATTGTAGAACTGCTTCGACAGCTCGTAGTCGCTGCAGATGATTGCAATATGATGGATTCCTAGAAGCAACGAACTAACCCCACATGAGCATGGACAAGCCTGACGCCGCAAATGGTAGCAGGCTTGAAGCGCAAAATGGGCCGGTACTGCCGGCCCATCCTCAATCAATCCTCCTCAACGGGTTCCGGGATCACATCCGGTTGGTCTTGCCGTCCAACCCGGTCGGCGACGAGCATCGAAAGCATCATCTCGACAAGGCCATTGGCGGCCCCCTTCTCGCCGCCGGTAGTGCCGATCTGGATCTGCGGCACGAGCGGCAGCCTGCCATTCTCGATCGCCTCGGCGAAGCGCATGAGAACCTGCGAGTTGAGCTGATAGTCCGGGCCGCCGAAGGCCGCGACCTTCTTCTCGGTGGCCTCGGCCTCCGCCAGACCGATGGCGCGCACCTTCTCGGCCTCGGCAAAACCGGTCGCCTTGATGCGCTCGGCATCGGCAAGCGCGACAGCCTTGATCATGTCGGCCTCGCCCTGGCCGGCGAGGCGCACCTTCTCCGCCTCTGCCTTGGCAGTGACCTGAATGGTTTCCGCCTCCTGACGGGTGCGGGCGAGTTGCGCCTTGCCCTCGTTCTCACTGATCTCGATGGTAAGTGCCGACGTCGTGATCTTGGCTTGCTGTTCGGCGAGCGCCTCCTTCTCACGCAACGTGCGTTCCTGAGTGGCCGCCCTCTCCTGCAATTTATAGGTCTCGACCTTTTCGACTGCAATCTGGCGCTCGCGCAGCTGGATCAGGATCTGCTCTATGCTGTTCTGGCCATTGGCGGCACGGGGCGTACCAATCAACACTTCCTGCAGCTCGAGGCTGTAGGAATTGAATTTTTCGCGCATCTCCTCGCCCGATTTGCGCTGGATATCGCTACGCTCCTGCAAGAGCTGGATCAGCGTCTTTGTCTGGGCGATATTCTTGAAGTAAGCAGAAACCATCGGATCGAGCGTTTGTTCGACCAGCCGCTTGATGTCACCGAAACGCTGCACCACGAGCGGCGCCTTCATATAGTCGATATGCACGACGACTGAGAGCGGCAGCACAGGCTCGAACGCATCCTTGGTGATCAACGACACTTCAGACAGGTTCTCGTCCAGCCTGTGTTCGCCAAACTGCTCCTTCGTCCATTTGAGCACGAAGTTGGTGGTCGGCACGGTGATGATATTGCCGGCATAGGTGTTGAACGCATACTTGCCCGGCAGCAGCGGCGTTGACCAGACACCGCGTGCGCCGATTTCGACCAGCTCGCCGTGACGGTATGCCTGCCCGGATATATCCGCGCCGTGGCGGCCGTTATAGGAGACGACGACACCCACCGTGCCAACGTCAATGATCGTCTTCTCGACCAGTTCGACGGTCGCGAAAATGCGATTGAGGAAGTAGCTACCGTCGGCCAGCACCTGGAGCTGCCGGCCACGGTAGCCACCGGCATTGAGAAACTTCTCCGGGTCCTGAAAATTGTTGTGGAAGTTCGGGTCGTTCGGATCGTTGGCGACGGTCGGTGCGATGATCTCGCCGTCCGGTAGGGCGGGACCGTCATGGATGGTGACGATACCGATCATGTCCTCGGCATTATGGATGACGACTGGCTCAAAGCCGCCCCGCTCCGAGATCATGCTGGACATATTGGTAAAAAGGTTTTGTTCCGACGAGCTCAAATTAACGGCATAGATCGACTGGGCGGTGAGCACGACGAATTGTGCGAGATTGATGGCATAGGTGCCTTCACGCAAGATCTTGCGTTGCGGTCCTTTCTGTCCGCCTTTTTCGAGAAAGGCGCGCACATCCTGGAAATCATCGGCATCGGTGTTGGAAGCAAGTGTTTGCGTCGGAGGCAGCGGCTTGCCATCACGGGCAAAGACATAGCCGATCTGACCCTGCGGGATGGTGACAAGATTGGCGCGATGCATCGAATATTGGAACGGCATGAAGAAATGCAGGCCACCGCGCACGACTTCCGGCTGGTAGCCTGCCTCGCGGTTGAGCGCTATGAAGCCGTTGCTAACGGAGCCGCGAAAACTCCATAGTTTTTCTAAGATGCCGAGCCTGTCGTTTGGGATGTAGCGAACCACGCCACTCCACCAGAACAGGATTGCCAGCACGATGACTGGCACGGCTACCTCGATCGCCATCCATTTCATTGCGTCGAGATATTGTAGGGCTTCCATCTCTTCTCTCCTAAGGCGCGCGCGGGTTCGTCCACCCGACGGCCACCCGGCTGGTGTTGATTGAAAAAGCGGGGAGATTGCGCACCCAAACGTTCGACGCACTAAGGGCGTGTCGAACGTTTGGGCTGCTCATTGTATGGGAAAATGACCGCGCATCCCGAGTCCCCCGTGAAGAGAGGCGTGGCCGTGAGAGATCTCACATCGGTGTTGCCTTGATAGACATAACGACAAATGACGTAGGAATCGCGCCTACAGGTTTAAAGATATTCCGCGCGGAAATCTAATAAGTATTTCCAACGCTTTTGCTATTTCGAAAGCGCGGTGGTTGGCTTTTACAAATTGGCAAGAGCGCGAAATGGCGCTCTTGACGGGTTAGAACCGTCGGCCCGCTCCTGCTCTGCAGATTGAGGTCACCGACCAGTAACGGTCAACAACAAAACAATCACTTACCTTTAAAGGCGCGTTAAGTCGGGAAAATCGAAGCGCTTGAAAATCAAATGCTTGATGATCGCACGATGCGGCCGATTTCACGGTCGCATCATGGTGAGGCCTCAGTTCTGCTGGATCGAAATGCCCTTGTCGTCGATCTTGAGTTCCACGCCTTTCGGCCTGGTCTGCTCGCGATAGATGTAGACGCCAAGGGCGATGACCACGACGGCCAGCGCGCCGATGATGAGATAGAGCAGGTTCTGTTTCATGGCCCGCCCTTGATGCACACACCGAGCA
>NZ_RZSC01000305.1:0-6722 GCF_003998155.1 Mesorhizobium sp. M1E.F.Ca.ET.063.01.1.1 | reverse complement strand
GACCACCTCTATGCGGACGCGTTGCGCCGCGCTGCAGCCCGCTTCGGCGGCCAGATCGTCGCCGAGAAGGAATTCAAGGACACCGGCACAGCCAGGCGCACCGACACTGGCGCCACGCAGATCCAGCTGCAGATCTCGGTATTCACGCAGGACCTGCCGGAGCATGACGTGCTGCTTGTGGCCGACGAGAGCGAGGTGTTCGGGACCTACGTGCCCTACCGCACCTGGACATCGCGGCTGGTCGCAGGCACGGCCGGTCTCGTGGCATCGTCATGGCATCCCGCCAGTGAACAATGGGGCGGTATCCAGATGCAGAGTCGCTTCCTGAAGACGACAGGCCGACGAATGCTGTCCAAGGACATGTCGGCCTGGACGGCCGTGCGGGCCGTCGGCGAAGCCACCACGCGCATCAATGGCGACGATCCGAAAAAGATCAGCGACTACATCCGCTCGGACGATTTCTCGGTCGCCGCCTTCAAGGGACAGAAGCTGACCTTCCGCAAATGGAACCTTCAGCTGCGCCAGCCGATCATGCTCGGCGATACCAAATCGGTCGTTTCGACATCCCCCCAGGAAGGCTACCTCCACCAGGTCTCCGAGCTCGACACCCTCGGCATCGATCAACCGGAAACGAAATGCGTTCTCAAGTAGCGCCAATCGGGAGGAATTCGTGCAGAGACGAGCTCGCGTACTCGCCATTCTCGCAACCGGCATCATGGCCAGCCCGGCATCGGCCTACACGGCCTATGTCTCCAACGAGAAGGACAATACGATGACCGTCGTCGACACTGTGACCATGCAGGTGGTCAAGACCGTCGACGTCGGCCAGAGACCGCGCGGCATCACCATCTCGCACGACGGCAAGTTCATCTATTTGTGCGCCAGCGACGACAATATGATCCAAATCATCGATACCCAGACGCTGCAGGTCGTCGGCACGCTGCCCTCCGGCGACGATCCCGAGTTGTTCGTGCTTTCGCCCGACGGCAAGACGCTCTACGCCGCCAACGAAAACGACAATCTGGTCACCGCGATCGACGTCGACAGCAAGGAGGTCAAGAGCGAGATTCCAGTTGGCGTGGAACCGGAAGGCATGGCCGTCAGCCCGGACGGCAAGACCATGGTCAATACCTCAGAAACCGCCAGCATGGCGCACTTCATCGACACCGAGAGCCATGACGTAACCGACAACGTGCTGGTCGACACGCGCCCGCGCTTCGCCGCGTTCAAGCCCGACGGATCGCAGGTCTGGGTCAGTGCCGAGGTCGGCGGCACCGTCAGCGTCATCGATAACGCCAAGCGCGCGGTCGTGAAGAAGATCAAGTTCGCGATTCCTGGACTGCGGGCCGAAACCATTCAGCCGGTAGGTATCGCCATCAGCGCCGACGGCAAGAAGGCCTATGTCGCGCTCGGCCCGGCGAACCATGTCGCGGTGATCAACACCGAAAGCTACGAGGTGGAAAAGTACATCCTCGTCGGCCAACGCGTCTGGCATCTGGACTTCACCCCCGATCAGAAAACACTGATCACCACGAACGGCAATTCCAACGATATCACTTTCATCGATACGGCGACCGACGAGCCGATTCAGTCGGTCACCGTCGGCCAGCAGCCCTGGGGCGTGGTCATATCGCCCCAATAGAAACCAGCCGAAAGACTGAGGCCTGCCCCCGAGGCCATCGAGGTCGAGCGCGCTAGGTAAGCATCCTGAAGGAGCCATCCATGCAGCATGCCGGGACGGGGAAAACGGGAGACGAGGTGGCGGCGCTCGACGTCGCCGGCGTCAGCCATTCATATGGTCCGAAGCGGGCGCTCAACGACGTCTCGTTTTCGATCGCGCCGGCGACTTTCACCGCGCTCCTCGGTCTCAACGGTGCCGGCAAGACAACTCTGTTCTCGTTGATCAGCCACCTTTACGACACGCGCCACGGATCGATCCGCATCTTCGGCCACGACGTCAGCCGTGCTTCCGGCGAGGCGCTCAGACGTGTCGGCATCGTGTTCCAGGCACGCACGCTCGACCTCGATCTGAGCGTATACCAGAACTTCTCCTATCACGCCTCGCTGCATGGCATCGGACGGCACGAAGCCCGGCAGCGCATTGCGGCGCTGATCGAGACGGTCGACATGCAGGGCCGCCAGCATGACAAGGCTCGCAGCCTTTCCGGCGGCCAGATGCGGCGCATCGAGATCGCCAGGGCGCTGCTCCACCGCCCTTCCCTGTTGCTGCTCGACGAAGCGACGGTCGGTCTCGACATCCAGTCGCGCGCGGGCATTCTTGCCACCATCCGCAAGCTGGTCGAGACGGAGGGCATCGGCGTGCTTTGGGCCACGCATCTGATCGACGAAGTCGATGACGGCGACCATGTCGTCGTGCTCAGGCAGGGTGACCTGGTCGCCAAGGGCAAGGTGGCCGACGTCGTCAAGGCAAGTGGTGCCGGTTCGATCGGCGAGGCCTTTTCGAGACTCAGCCGAAGCGAGGCGGCCGGCATTGCGGAGATCTCGCCATGAACTCTCCCGCAATGCCGGAAAAGGTCGCCGCTGTCACGCCAGCGAAGTCCGGCGCGTTCGGCCTTCGTCACTATCTCATCTGCCTCAAAGGTGTCGTCATACGGGAATGCCTGCGCTTCCTGCACCAGCGCGAGCGTTTCATCTCGTCGCTGGTTCGACCGCTCGTCTGGCTGTTCATTTTTGCCGCCGGATTCCGGCAGGTGCTCGGCGTTTCGATCATCCCGCCCTACAAGACCTACGTGCTCTATGAGGTCTATATCACGCCAGGCTTGTGCGGCATGATCCTGCTGTTCTCGGGCATGCAGTCTTCGCTGTCGATGGTCTACGACCGCGAGATGGGCAATATGCGCATCCTGCTGGTCAGCCCATTCCCCCGCTGGTACCTGCTGCTGTCGAAGATGCTCGCCGGTGTTTCCGTATCGATCGCGCAGGTCTACGCCTTCCTGATCGTTGCCTGGTTCTGGGGCGTCAAGGCGCCGCCGCTCGGCTACTTGTTCGTGCTGCCGGCCCTGTTCCTGTCCGGCATGATGCTTTGTGCGCTCGGCATGCTTTTGTCCTCGATGATCAAGCAGCTCGAGAATTTCGCCGGCATCATGAACTTCGTTATCTTTCCCGGCTATTTCGCTTCTCCGGCGCTCTACCCTTTGTGGCGCATCCAGGAAGCGAGCCCGCTTCTTTACAAGCTCTGCCTCGCCAACCCCTTCACCTACGCCGTCGAACTGATCCGCTTCGCCTTCTACGGGCAGATCGATTGGGTGTCGCTGGGTGTCGTCGCCGGCTGCACGCTGCTGTTTCTGGGAGGCGCCATCATCGCTTATGACCCTTCGCGCGGCCTGATAATCCGCAAACAGGGCACGGGAGGAAACGATTGATGGAACGGATGAGGCTTGTACGCAGCCTGGTTGCGGCCGCCATGCTCGTGCCGAACGCCGGCGCCGTGGCCGCGAATACCGATCCGGACTGGCCCTGCGCTCAGCGCAAGGTGCCGCAACTCTCGCTCGCCCAGGTCTGGAATGGACCGGACCTTCCACCAGCGGCGAAGGATTGGTCGCAGGACCCTTCCGTCTCCGCCCTGGTCGAGGAGGTGGCGGCTCGCAGGCTGCCGATAGCAGACGCGCAGATGAAGATCAGGGATTTTGCCGCCTCCCTGCCGGCCGAGCAACTTGCGCCGAAAATGGCGATGCTCTTGCAAGGCATGTTCGACCACATGGACGCCGAGCGTTCGCATGTGATTTCCGGCATTTCCCGTTACGCCCACAGGCAGCTCGAAATGGCCGCCGAATTGCGCAAGCAGGCGTCCGATGTCGATGTCTTGCGCGCAAAACCCGACGCGGATCAGGACGAGGTCGAGCGGCAGACCGACCAGCTGAATTTCGCGACGCGCATCTTCAACGAGCGTGCGCAATCGCTGACTTACGTCTGCGATGTGCCGACGATAATCGAGCAGCGGCTTTATCAGCTGTCCAAGACTGTCTCGGAAACGCTTGCCGCGAAGAAATAACGCATGTCGCCCAAAAGTGCGCAGCGGTTTTGGGAGAACGACTTGCGCGAAATAAAGCCCGCTTCGAAGATGCCCCGTCAGGATCCCCGGCCGGGCAGCACACGCCAGCGCTGCACGAAATAGCCGGGATGTGTCTCCAGCCAATGGGCGACCAGCGGCTGCGCCTGCATGAAGGCCACCCCGGGATTCATGGCCAGGCCGTCCGCCATTTCCTCGCGTTGCTCGCAGGTCTGCGGCACCGCCGTCATGCAGACCATCATCACGATTGTATAAAGCATGCCCCTTCCCCTTCGAATTCCCGAACCTCGCGCCCGGGACCCATAGCGATTTGTCTGCAGGGGTTGGCTGCCTATCCGTCTTGTCTGCGAGTATGAGAGCGCGTGCCCCTGCCCTTTCGCACTGCAACATACCATGCGAGCCCCCCGACCGCCATCGATGGCGGTGCGTTTTCCACGCCCTTGTCGGCTTTCTTTCGCATGATTTCTTCGGCCGGTATGTCGGGCGCTTCACTCTGGCCGCTTTCCAGGCGCTCTCATTTTTTGCATCCGAGCCGCGTCATTCGCTTCGGCGTACGGATACAGTTTGCCGAACAGGGGCAGGTAGGTTGCGCCTCTGCGCATCAGGAAATCGTTGAAGGTCGCCATGGCCGGCGAGATCACATGATCGGTGCGCATCACCGAAAACCATTGCCGGCGGATCGGCATCCCGGCCACGTCGAGAATGACGAGCCGGCCGGCTTCCGTTTCCGCGGCGATGGTGTGCGCGGAGATGAAAGCGATGCCGAGACCTGCCATCACCGCCTGCTTGATCGTCTCGTTCGAGCCCATCTCGACGCCGAGATCGTCGATCCGGCCGGGAACGTCGCTCAGGAATATCTCCAGCGAGATGCGCGTGCCCGAGCCCGGCTCGCGAATGAGGAAATGCTCCTCGGCGATCCTCTGCTTGGAAATGTCGCGTGCCGACGCCAGCGGGTGTTCGGGCGGCGCGATGACAACCAGCGGATGATCGCCGAAGACCGAAGCGCGCACCGAAACTTCCTTGGGCGGACGGCCCATCAGTGCGATGTCGATGTCGTGGTTCTTCAGACTGTCGATCGTTTCGGCGCGATTGCCGACGGCAAGCCGCATGTCGATATCGGGATGCTCCTTCATGAAGCCGGCCATGAGCCGTGGCGCGAAATATTTGGCGGTGGAAACGACGCCGAGCCTCAGGCTGCCGGCGCGCACGCCCTTGATGGCGTCCATCTCGTCTTCGAGCAGGCGAAGCCGCTCCTCGATAGCCTGCGCCGCCTCGACGAAGGCCAGCCCTGCGGCGGTGGGACGCATGCCGTCCGAGGTCCGATCGAACAGGGCCAGTTGGACCTCCTCCTCCACTTGTCGCAACTGGATCGTCACCGCTGGAGGAGAAAGGCCTAACACCTTGGCCGCGCTGACGATTTTTCCGTGGCTGACGATTGCCTGAACGGTCTTGAATTGCCTGAGCGTGAGGTTTCTCATGCGGCATACTAAATTGTTTTTACTGCTCAGGTAAAGTTATTGAATTTTACTTAGCACAGATCGTTTGGTTTCATCCCTCCATCCGGCCCCGAGGAGACACGACCGGACCGGGAGGCTACGATGCCAGCGCCAACGCTCGACGCTTTTCTGAACTCCTATCTCGGCGACTCGCCGGACGAACGCCGCTCCGCGGTCGTGGCCACCGTCCGTCAGCTCACACAGGCTGCCACCAGGGTCCGCAATGCCATCAACCAAGGGGTGCTCGGCACCGCCTTTGCCGGAACCCGCGGCGCCAACGCCGACGGCGACGTTCAGAAGGATCTCGACATCTTTGCCGACGACATCTTTCTCGACGCCATGCGTCACGCTCCGGTCGCGCTCTATGCTTCCGAGGAGCTGGACCGGCCGGTCCTGCTCGACGGACAAGCCCCCCTCGCCGTCGCCATCGACCCGCTGGATGGCTCTTCCAACATCGACGCCAACGTGTCGATCGGAACGATTTTCTCGCTCCTCCCTGCAACTGGCGCGCCGGACGCCAATCCGGCCGCCTCCTTTTTGCAGGCAGGCGTGAGCATGCTGGGCGCCGGGTTCTTTATTTACGGGCCGCAACTGGCGCTCGTTCTGTCGCTCGGCAGCGGCACGCACGTCTTCGTGCATTCGACCAGGCTGGGCACCTTCGTCCAGGCCTACGAAAGCCGGATCATTCCGGAGCGGACCCAGGAGTTCGCCATCAACGCCGCCAACTACCGCCACTGGGACGAGGCCGTGCGCCTCTATGTCGACGACTGCCTGGAAGGCACCGAAGGCCCACGGGAGAAGGACTTCAACATGCGCTGGATCGCCTCGCTTGTCGCTGACTGCTATCGCATATTGATGCGCGGCGGCGTGTTTCTCTATCCCGGCGACCAACGCCGGGGTTACCGCCAAGGCCGGCTTCGGCTCGTCTACGAGGCCAATCCGATTGCCTATCTGATCGAACAGGCGGCCGGTGCCGCGACCGATACGATCACCCGCATCCTCGAAATCGAACCCGAGAGCCTGCATCAGCGCGTCCCCGTGGTCTTCGGATCCGCGCGGGAAGTCGCGCGGATCGCCCGCTACCACACCGAACCCAGCGCTATCGGCGAGCGCGCGCCGCTGTTCAGCCGCCGCGGACTTTTCAGGGCCTGAGCAGCATCATGTCGGCAAGGCACCCCATCATCACCATCACCGGA
>NZ_RZSC01000304.1:0-6724 GCF_003998155.1 Mesorhizobium sp. M1E.F.Ca.ET.063.01.1.1 | reverse complement strand
ACCTATCGATACCCGGTCGAGCAGCAGCCCGGCGGCGATCGGCGGCAGGCCGCTGACATTCTTGCGCACCGGCACCAAAAGGTCCGGGAAGTAGCTGAAGATCACCGGCGTCTCGTCGAGCAGCAGCAGCGCGAAGAATTCACGCTCGAAGATGTCATGCGCCTTTTCCGGTGTCATGCGCGATATGACGAGCGCGAATTCCTCGCCGCCCAGCCGGAAGGCGTCGACACCGGTCCTGCCGTATTTCTTGATCACGGCCGCGAAGCGGCAAAGGACCTGATCGCCGACAGGATGGCCAAAGACGTCGTTGGTCGTCTTGAAATGGTCGAGATCGAACATGGCGACCGCCATGAACGGACCGAAGCTGCGATCGCCGTAAAGCTCGTTGAGCGCTCGGCGGTTCATCAGGCCGGTCAGCGGATCGGTCATCGTCTCGGCCTTCAGCTCGATCTGCGCCTGCAGATGGTGCAGCGAAAGCGTGAGCGCCCCGAGGCCGGTCATGCAGGCAACCGCGACGACGGAGTTCAACTGCTCCGCCCAGTTGTCGGGCGCGGCGCCGAGAACCCATTGCCCCTGGACGAGCAGCACCAGGCCGCACAGCGCGAAGGACACGCCACAGGCGCCGCTCAGGAATGAAACGACGAGCAGGATCCGGCGGTCGTGATCCCCCTTCATCCAGAACATCGTTCCGATCGCGCCGAGCAGCGCCGTCACCGCCGAATAGGTGATGAGGAAGCCGATGCCGTCGAAACCGAGATAGGTGATGGCGGCGCAGGCGGCCATGGCCGCAAACGTCGGCACGATGGCGCGGCGGTAGTCCCGGAAACCGAGATATTGCATGGCCGAGAGGCAGATAACGAGAAAGCCGAACGTCAGCAGCGCAAGCACGACCTGGCAGAGCCAGGGGCTGGCGTCCTTGGTATAGCGCCAGAACAGGACGACATGGGCAACGAGCACGAGTATGCCGCAGGCGACCGTCAGGATGAAGCGCCCCCGCGGCGTGGTGAACCAGATCGCAAACATGGTGATGCTGAGGCATGTGCCCGACAGCGCCGCCGCGAGCAGGAGCGAACTGAAATCCAACATTGTTGAGCCGCAGCCTCCTGGAAATCGTCGGTAACGCTGCATTCTAGGTTAACGGCGGCCCGTTGATACCGTTTTTAGCTAACCTTTCGACCCAACCTTGGGACAAGGTTTACAAAGCATCCACTACTTCGCTTGACAGACGCGAAGACTAGAAATTTCTGGTTTATATTGAAACAGTTCTTTCCACGAGCGCGAGGCAATCCGTGCGAAAACGGCATTCGCCCGATGTTGTGCACCTGGTGAGCCGGCTGACAAGCGGGCCATCCGCCAGCTGGAAATTCCGCCCTGTCGCTTTGATTTCGTCAATCGACAGACAGGAAATTGCCCGGTGAATTCCGGCGCAACGATTCAATCCAAGCCCGACAGGCTCTAGCTCTTGTTCAGCAGTGCCAGATTGGCATCGACCACGGTCTGGTCGGCCATTCCGGCCTTTGCTTCGAGCAGCAGGGTCCTTGCCTTGTTCTTGTTGCCGCGCAGGAGCTGCGAATAGCCCATGTTGTTGACGATCTGCGGCTTGCGCCCGGCGACCCTCAGCAATTGGGCATAGGCGCGGTCGGCGAAGTCGAAGCGGCCGAGTTCGTCATAGGAGGCGGCAAGTCCCATCCAGGCTTCCGCATTGTCGGCCTTGAGCTCGACCGCCTTGCGGAAATGCTGTTCGGCAAGGCCGAAATTCGCCTCGCGGAACTGCGCCTTGCCCTCCGCCAGGTCGGCGGCGCTGACGTCCTTGGCCGTCGGCTGGATCGCGGTGGTCTTGGTCGTGTCGACGTTTGCGTTCGTCGTGCAGCCGGTGATCATCAAGACGGCCGCCAACGCCGCCGCTGCCGTGGGAAGTCCGTGACGCATGCCCCTGCCCCATCGCCCGATTTGCCGGGTCGTTCTTCAACAAGGACAATACAGCACAGCGATTAAGCTTCGGTGCCGAAATGCAGCTAAATTTCGGTTGCGTGCAAAGGATGCGTTAACCAGGTGCCGCTGACGGGCTCAGTGCGAAGTCAGCTTCACGACGATCGGGATAATGGCGACCATCAGCACCACCGGCAGGATGCAGACCGTCACCGGCACCGACATCTTGGCCGGCAAGGCGTGCGCCTTCTCCTCGGCAAGCGACATGCGCTTGTGGCGCATCTCGTCGGAAAAGACGCGCAGCGAGCCCGACAGGCTGGTGCCAAGCTCCTTCGACTGCTGCAACAGCGTTGCGAAGGAGCGCACCTCGTCGAGGCTGAGGCGGTCGGCGAGCGCCTTCAGCGCATCGTCGAGGCTGCGGCCGGCCCGGAGTTCCAGCGACACCAGTTGCAGGTTCTGGCTGAGCGACGGATAGGTCCTGGCGAGTTCCCTCGAAACGCGCTCGATTCCGGCCTCCATGCTCATGCCGGCATCGGAGCAGACGATCATCAGGTCCATGAAATCGGGAAAGCCGTTGCGGTACTCGCGCATCTTTTCCCGCACCTTCTGGGTCAGCACCAGGCCCGGCAGGAAATAGCCGGCCGCTCCCGACAGGATGATGAAAGTCCAGCGGCTGGTCATGGTCGACTCGGCGCTGGCCGCCCAATGGTTGATCAGGAACGTGGAAAATGCCACGCCAACCAGAGCGGCAAAACGGATCAGGAAGAACATGCCGACGGCGCGTGGTTCCATGTAACCGGCCTGGATGAGCTTCAGGCGCAGCCGCGCGACGTTTTCCGGATCGCTCTTGGCGTAGAACTCCTGCGCCCGCCTCACCGCCTTCTCGTGCACGGCGCTGGTGTTCTTCCTGGGCGCCGGCTCCGCCTGCTCGACCGGTTCAGCCACCTCGACCTTCAGGCGGCGCTTGACCTCATTGCGATCGCCCTTGGCGACGACCAGCGGCCAGGCCATCGCGCCTCCGCCCAATACCAGCAGCAGCACCGCCACCGGCAGCGGCGAGGTCGGCGCGAGCGAGGCGAGGAAGCTAATGATGTCTTCCATCTCAGAACCTGAAATTCGACATCTTGAACATGATGGCGTTGCCGAGCAGCAGCCATAGGATGGAGCCGCCAAGCATGTACCAGGTTTTCGGTATCCCCCATACTTCCCGGTAGAACTGCGGCATGAGCGCCATGATGGCGGTGAACAAAAGCACCGGCACGGCGGTCAGGATATAGGCCGACATGCGGCCTTCGGTCGAAATGGCGCGCACCTTGCGTCGCAGCTTGCCGCGCTCGCGGATGGTCGACGACAGCCCGTCCAGAATCTCGCGCAGATTGCCGCCCGAACTGCTCTGGATCGACACGGCGGTGACGAACAGCGGCAGGTCCTCATGGCCGACCCGGTCGAACAGGTTGTTGAGCGCCGAAACCAGGTCGGAGCCGTAAGTCACCTCGTCGGCGACGACGCCGAACTCGGTGCCGATCGGATCGGCCATCTCACGCGCCACCATCGCAATCGCCACCGGCACCGGGTGGCCGGCCTTGAGGCCGCGCGTGATCAGCTCCAGCGCTTCCGGCAGTTGCAAACCGAAGCGCTTATGCCGGCGCTTGCGCAGAAAACGCATCGCCATCACCGGCAAGACCGGCAACAGCACCAGGAACAAGCCCAGGCCGAACAGCAAAGGCAGGCCGTACCAGACTGCGACAAGCGCCAGCGCGAACGCTATCCCCGACGTGATCATGAGGAATTTGGGCAGCGGCATGATCATGCCGGATTGCGTCCGCAAGGCGCGAAAACGATCGAGCGAGAACAGGGACCTGCCGCCTTCGACGCCGCGCTCCTTGCGCAGTTGGATCAGCACCTGCTCCTGGCTGATCTTGTTCTCCGCCAGCTTCATGCGGCGGTTGATCGCCGTGCGCTTGTCGCTGCGGCCGGCATAGAGGAGGTAGCAGCCTTCGGCGATCATGATGCCGGTGAGCGCTGCCGCGGCGTAGACGGCGTAGATCGGGCTGAACCCTTCGAACACCGGCTACTCCTGCGGCCGGCCGGGTTCGAAATATTTGCCCGGAAATTCGATGCCCATGTTGCGCAGGTCTTCGAGGAAGCGCGGGCGGATACCCGTCGCCTCGAAATGGCCGACGATCTTGCCGTCCGCCTCCATGCCGGTGCGCACGAAGCGGAATATCTCCTGCATCTGGATGACGTCGCCTTCCATGCCCGTCACCTCGGCGACGCTGGTCACCTTGCGCTTGCCGTCGGACAGGCGCGTCAGTTGCACGATGATGTCGAGCGCGCTGGCGATTTGACTGCGGATCGACTGCACGGTCATCGGCATGCCGGTCATGCCGAGCATCTGTTCGAGGCGCGAGATGGCGTCGCGCGGCGTGTTGGCATGGATGGTCGCCATCGAGCCTTCGTGGCCGGTGTTCATCGCCTGCAGCATGTCGAAAGCCTCCTCGCCGCGGCATTCGCCGAGGATGACGCGGTCGGGACGCATGCGCAGCGCGTTTTTGACCAGGTCGCGCTGCTTCAGCTCGCCATGGCCTTCGATGTTTGCCGGGCGCGTTTCCATGCGCGCGACATGCGGCTGCTGCAATTGCAGCTCGGCGGCATCCTCGATGGTGATCAGGCGCTCGTCCTCGGGGATGAAGGCCGACAGGGCGTTGAGCATCGTCGTCTTGCCGGTGCCGGTGCCGCCCGAGATGATGGTGGTCTTGCGGGCATGCACGGCCGCCGCCAGCACCTCGGCCATGTTCTGGGTGATGGCGCCGAATTCGACCAGCTTGTGCAGGCCGAGCTTGTTCTTGGAGAATTTGCGGATCGACACCAGCGGCCCGTCGACGCCGACCGGCCGAATGGCGGCGTTGAAGCGCGAACCGTCGAGCATGCGGGCGTCGACCATCGGCTGCGATTCATCGACGCGGCGGCCGACGGCGGCAACGATTTTGTTAATGATCCGAAGCAGATGCGCCTCGTCCTTGAACGGGATGTGAACCTGCTGCAGCTTGCCGCGCCTTTCGACGAAGCAGTTCTGATGGCCGTTGATCAGGATGTCGTTGATCTCCGGATCCTTGAGCAGCGGCTCCAATGGGCCGAGGCCGACCATCTCGTCGACGATATCGTCGACCAGCGCGTCGAGCTCGGCGGTGTTGATCGCCATCCGCTCCTCGCGCGTCTTTTCGGAGACGAATTCATGCACCTGGCGGCGCATCTCATCCTTCGGCAAACGCTCCAGCGCGACGAGGTTGATCTCCTCGAGCAGCATGCGGTGGATGCGCACCCTTGCGTCGAGCACCTTGTTGGCGCTCTTTCCAGGCGCGGCGTCCGGCTTCGGCGCGACCGGCTTGCGGGTCGTCGGAATGACAACGGCATGGTGCGCGACGGGCGCCGGTTCGGGCGGCCGCTGCGGACGGACGTCGCGGTTCTGCAGGTTGGAGAAGCGGCTGCTCATCCGGCTTTCCTCTTCAGCAAGCCTTTGCCGAGGCCGAAAAGCGACTTCGATTTCGCCGTCGTCGTGACCGCCTCCTCCGGCAGGATGATCTTCTTCAGGTCGTTGACGACATTGGCGTTAGGATCGATATCATGCAGCGGCACGCCGCGGTCGACGGCCTCGCGCACCAGCCGGTAATTGTTGGAGATGCCGCCGACAAAATGCTCGCCGAGAATATCCTGGACGTCGGCCTGCTTGATGCCGTTGTCGAACATCTTCTGCTCGAAGCGATTGACGATGACGTTGGGCTTCACTTCCTTGCCGGCCGTCTCGTAGATGGCCTGGATAAGGCGCTGCGTGTGGCGCAGGCAAGGCACGGTCATCTCGGCCACGATATAGAGCTTGTTGGAGCCGAGCAGCACCGTCTCGGTCCACGGAAACCAGGTGCGCGGCATATCGATGACGACATTGTCGAAATAGGCCGAGACGAGGTCGAGCATGCGCACCACGACGTCGGTCTTGAAAGACCGCATTTCCGACGGACGCGTCGGCGCGGCGAGCACACAAAGCCCGCTTCGATGTTTGGACAGCATCACGTCCAGCAACTGCCGGTCGAGGCGCTCGGGCTGGTTCTCGATTTCGGTGATGTCGAAACGCGGCTCGAGGTCGAGATATTCGGCGCAGGCACCCTGCTGGAAATTGAGGTCGACCACGCAGGTCGAGGCGCCGCGCGTCACCGAATGATGCAGCTGGAAGGCGGTCTGGAGCGCAAGCGTGGTGGTGCCGACGCCTCCGGCGGCCGGCATGAAGGTGTATATCTGCGACTCGCTGTTTTCCTCCCGCCCCGGCCCCTGCAACGCGCGGATGACGGAACGCACCAGATCGGCGGTGGTGATCGGCTTGACCAGGAAGTCGGCGACCTTGAGCTGCACCAGGATGCGCACCGCCGCGGCATTGAACTCCTGCGTGACGACGATCACCGGAACGCGGCCTTCCAGCCGGCGCATGATACGCTGCAGCGACTCGATCTCCTCGAGCTTGGCGGCGTCCATGTCGACGATGACGGCGCCGAAGTCGGTTTCCTGGACCTCGCCACGCAGCTCGTTGACGCTTTTCTCCACCGTCAAAAGCTCGATGACCTCGGAGGCCGCGAAAGCTGTTCGCGTATCCTGCGAAAACGCCCGGTCGGTGGAAACGAGCAGGATCTTCCTGGTGTTGGTGCCCGATGCCATGGTCTTCAGCCCGTCAGTTCGATGCCGTTGATGCTGATGTCGTTGGTGCCGACCCCGAACCGGCTTTCGCGCCCGCGGCACTGGTCGAGGA
>NZ_RZSC01000303.1:0-6754 GCF_003998155.1 Mesorhizobium sp. M1E.F.Ca.ET.063.01.1.1 | reverse complement strand
GGGCACGCCTCGACGGCGCGGCGCTCTCCATCGGCCCGCGCGGCCAGACGCGTCTGTCGCTGGAATTCGCCGAGGCGCGCTATGACGAGGACCTGACGGTCCATCACGGGCTGCTGCGCTTTCGCGCGCTGACGCAGGAAAGCGCCTGAGCGACCAGTCCTAAAACGCGTCGCGCTGAAATGGATCCAGGCGACGCGCTTTAGGTCTTTGTTTTTATGCATGTCGTTTTCGCAAAACCGCTGCACACTTTTGCGCGACATGCATCAAAGTTGAGCCTGGATGGCGCCCTTGTCGATGACCGACCAGACCTCGCATATCCGTCCGTCCTGGAATTCATAGAAGACGTTCTCGGCGAAGGCGACGCGCTTGCCCTTCACCGGCAGGCCGAACAGCACGCCCTTGGGCCTGCAGTCGAAATGCAGGCGGGCCGCCACCCGCGGCGGCTCCGAGACCAGAAGCTCGATGTTGAAACGCAGATCCGGAATAGCCTGGAAATCGCCTTCCAGCATCCGGCGATAGCCCGAAAGCCCGATCGTCTCGCCGTTATACTGCACCTGTTCGCCGACGAACCGGTCGAGATTGTCCCAGTCCTGTGCGTTGAGGCAGGCGATGTAACCCTTGTAGCGATCGGCAAGGTCCTCGCTCGTCATGGCATTCTCCCGTCGTCACCGGCTTCACGGCGCAAACTAGCGCATATCCCGCCCGCGAAAACCGTAGCCGCGCCGGTGATTTTCCGGCTATGAATCCCAAGCTTGGGCGGTGGGAGCCGGGCAGCAGGATTCGTCTAGCGCTGGAGCAATTCCAGGAAAAGTGCGTAGCGGTCTTTCCGTCCGGAATTGCGTAAAACCAAGGGGGCATGGCGGGCATGGATTTTCGGCCGTTCACCGTTCATTTCACGTTCAGCACACATGCGTTAGAACCGTGATCATGAAAACGTTCCGCTCCCATATCCGCACCGCGACGCTGGCGCTTGCCGCAGCCGGCCTTTTTGCGTCGCAGGCGATTGCCATGCCGGCCATCGAACCGTCAGCCGAGCAGCCGGTCGTGCTTGCCGCCGGCGACTGCTATGCGATCGGCCAGCAGGTCGCCGCGCAGAATGGCGGCACGCTCGCCAAGGCCTCGCAGTCGACGCGCGGCGGCCAGCCGGTCTGCGTCATCGTCGTGCTCGTCCCCGGCAAGGAAGGCCAACGCCCGCGTCGTTCCGAGATCGTGGTGCCGCTGAACTGACGCCCCATTCCCTTTAACAGGCTTAAGTTTCCCAGGCCGGCGGAATCGGCCTATACCTCCATCCCTCAACAGGCTCAAAACCATGCGCGTGCTCGTCGTCGAGGATGACAAGGATCTCAACCGGCAACTGGCGGACGCGCTGGTCGACGCCGGCTATGTCGTCGACCGCGCCTATGACGGGGAGGAGGGGCATTTCCTCGGCGACACCGAGCCTTACGATGCCGTCGTGCTCGACATCGGCCTGCCGCAGATGGACGGCATCAGCGTCGTCGAGCGCTGGCGCCGCGGCGGGCGCAAGATGCCGGTGCTGATCCTGACCGCGCGCGACCGCTGGAGCGACAAGGTGGCCGGCATCGACGCCGGCGCCGATGACTATGTCACCAAGCCTTTCCACATCGAGGAAGTGCTGGCCAGGGTGAGGGCGCTGATCCGTCGCGCCGCCGGCCATGCCTCGTCCGAGCTCACCTGCGGACCGCTCAGGCTCGACACCAAGGCCTCGAAGGCCGATGTCAACGGCATGCCGCTGAAGCTCACTTCTCATGAGTTCCGTTTGCTTGCTTATCTGATGCACCATATGGGCGAGGTGGTGTCGCGCACCGAGCTGGTCGAGCATCTCTACGACCAGGACTTCGACCGCGATTCCAACACCATCGAGGTGTTTGTCGGGCGGCTTCGCAAGAAGATGGGCATCGACATGATCGAAACCGTGCGTGGCATGGGCTATCGCATGCGAGAGCCGGAGGCGTAACGCGGAACCGCTGAAGCCGACGATGGGAACGTGGCTTTCAAGGCTGCGGCTCTGGCCGCGCTCGCTGACCTTCCGTGTCATCGCCTTCTCCACCATCTGGGCGATCCTGACGCTGGTCGTCATCTTCACCCTCATCACCACGCTTTACCGCCAGGCCAGCGAGCGCGGTTTCGACAGCCTGCTTTCGGCGCATCTGTTCAACCTGATCGGTTCGGTCGGCATTTCCGACAATGGCGCGCTCACCGGCTCGCCCGACCTTGGCGACCTGCGCTTCTCCGAGCCGAATTCCGGCTGGTACTGGTCCGTTGAGCCGGCCTCCGAGGGTGTTCACGGCGAAATCCACTCCTCCTCGATGACGACCTCGATCCTGTCGCCAAGCGTCGCCGAGGTTCCCTTCAACGCGAACTTCCAGCGCAGCTACGCGACCGAAGGCATCAAGGGCGAGGAGCTCGAGGTCTTCGAGAGCGAGTTCGTGCTCGATGCCAAGAACCGCGCCGCACGCTTTCGCGTCATGGGCAACCACAGCGAGCTGGAACAGGAGATCGCGCGCTTCCAGCGCCGCCTGCTCACCTATCTGTCGCTGTTCGGCGTCGGCATGATCGCCATCAACGCCATCGCCATTCTTTTGGGCCTGCAGCCCTTGCGGCGCGTGCGCAATGCGCTGGCCATGGTGCGCGAGGGCACGGCGCAGCGGCTCGACGGGCGTTTTCCGGCCGAGATCGAGCCTCTCGCTAACGAGACCAATGCCTTGATCGAGAACAACAGGCGCATTGTCGAGCGCTCGCGCACGCAAGTCGGCAATCTCGCCCATTCGCTGAAGACGCCGCTTGCCGTGCTGATCAACGAAGGCCGTGCGCTGGGCGGCGCCAAAGGCCAGCTCATCTCCGATCAGGCTGCCTCGATGCAGAAGCAGGTCGACCATTATCTGCAGCGCGCGCGTGTCGCCGCCCAGCGCGACAGTGTCGTCTTCCGCACACCGGTTTCGCCGCTGGTCGAGCGCATGGTGCGCGTGCTGCAAAAGCTCAACCCGCGGACGAAGCTCACGCTGTCGCCGCCGCCTGCCGAGATCGTCTTTGCCGGCGAGCGCGAGGATCTGGAGGAATTGCTCGGCAATCTGCTCGACAACGCCATGAAATGGGCGAAGGGCGCCGTCGCCGTCTCGGTCGCCCCTGTCGCGGGAAGCGCCGGCCTGTTTGAAATCGTTATAGAGGATGACGGGCCGGGAATTCCCGAAGACAAGGCGCGAGAGGTGCTGAAGCGCGGGCGGCGGCTGGACGAGACGAAGCCGGGAACGGGGCTTGGGCTTGCCATTGTCGCCGACCTCGTCAACGAGTATGGAGGCGTCCTGGCGCTGGAACGGTCCGGCATGGGCGGCTTGAGGGCGGTGGTCAGATTGCGGAGCCTTCAGTGATGTTTTTTATCGATTTGCACGCGGCCGGCTGCGGCCAAATTTCCGACAAATATCAACACTATGGCCTTGCCACCCTCCCCGATGGCGCGGCCCCCAGTGCCTTTCGCTCAAGAAGTCCATCCCGCTCAAGAGAACCGGTTGTTGGCATGAAGATTCGCGTCGCGCTCGTTTCCGCCCTGATGGCCGTTTCAGGCTGCACAACGCTGGGCAGGAGCGGTCCCACGGTCACGCCCGTCGCCACGCCGCCGGCCGCTGGCAAGGTGGGAACCAGCATCGTCGCGGCCATGAATGGCGGACTGGTCGGCGGATCGATCGGCTCGGGCCTCAGCGACGCCGAGAAACGCAAGGGTCTCGAGGCGGAATACAAGGCGCTGGAATACACCGCGAGCGGCCAGAAGGTGACGTGGAAGAGCGACGGCTCGTCCCATTACGGCGAGGTCGTCGCCGCTCAGCCTTACCGGGTCGGTTCGCAGGACTGCCGGCAGTATACCCACACCGTCTACACCGGCACATCGGGCGTCACCGCACGCGGCACGGCCTGCCGCAACGCTGACGGCAGCTGGACGCCGTTGACTTAGAGCGGTTCGGTCTTTGATCGGAGGGCCGACCCGCTCCAAGTGTTTGTCACGACGCAATTCCGAACGGAAAACCGCTGCGCACTTTTCCTGGAATTGCTCTAATTTCGGCTACAGTCCGGCGAGATTGATATCGATCAAGGTTCTCCGGCGCGTCTGTCGTCAAAGCGTCGCAGTACGCTTGTGTTGGCAGGGCAGGGCTCTGCCTTTATTGGAATAGCCATGCTGTTCTGGGTCATAGCCGCAATCCTCACGCTGGGCGCCAGCCTGGCGGTGCTTCTGCCGCTGGCTGGCGGCACGAAAGGCCCGTCCGCGGCCGGCGATCACGACCTCGAGGTCTACCGCGACCAGCTCGCCGAGCTCGACCGCGACATGGCGCGCGGGCTTATCCAGCCGGCCGAAGCCGAGGAAGCGCGCGCCGAGATCGGCCGCCGCATCCTGCGTCTCGGCTCGGCTGACCAGGCAGGCGCGGCGGCGCCGCGCGCCTCGCGAGCCGCAAGGCTTGTGGCCACCGCCGCCGTGCTGGCGGTGCCGCTGGTGAGCTGGGGACTCTATGGCGAGCTCGGCTCGCCGGATTTGCCGTCGCAGCCATTGGCCGAACGGCTCGCCAAGAGCCCGGCCGATTCCTCGGTCGATGAGTTGGTCGCGCGCGCCGAGGCCCACCTCGCCGCCAATCCGTCTGACGGCAAGGGCTGGGACGTTCTGGCGCCTGTCTATCTGCGCCTGCAGCGCTACACCGACGCGGTGACGGCCTATCGCAACGCCATCCGGCTCGACGGCGACAACGCTGTACGGCAAGCCGGCCTCGGCGAGGCGATCGCCAATGCCGCCGGCGGCATCGTGTCGGCCGAGGCTCAGGATGCCTTCGAGGCGGCCCTGAAGCTCGACCCCGCCAACGCCAAGGCGAGCTTCTATCTGGCGATGGGTCTTGCGCAGGAAGGCAAGAAGGCCGAAGCCGCGGCCGCCTGGCAGAAGATGCTCGGCCAACTGCCGCCGGATTCGCCCTGGCGCAGCGCCGTCCAGCAGGCGCTTGCGGAAACGACCGGGCCGGCAGTGGCCGCCGGGACGCCGGTCAATGGCCCTGATGCTCAAGCCGTCGAGGCTGCGCAGCAGATGTCGCCGCAGGACCGGCAGGCGATGATCGAGACCATGGTCGCCGGCCTCGACGACCGGCTGAAGCAAAATCCGCGCGACGAGGAAGGATGGATGCGGCTCATTCGTTCCTATGTCGTGCTCGGCAAGGCCGACCAGGCGCGCGACGCCCTCGGCCGCGCTGTTGCCGTCTTTGGCGCCGACAGCGAGCAAGCCAAGAAGTTCACCGCCTTTGCCGCCTCCCTCGGCGTCACGGCGACGGAGTAAGAGATGACCCGCAAGCAGAGGCGATTGTCGGTGATCATTGCCGGTCTGGCCTTCCTGGGTGCCGCGGCCGGTCTCACCTTCTATGCGCTCGGCCAGAAGGCCTCCTATTTCTACATGCCGGCCGATCTCACCACCGCGACCGTCCAACTCGGCCAGCGAATCCGCCTTGGCGGCCTCGTCGAAAAGGGCACCATCGTGCGCGGCCAAGGCGCCACCGTCGCCTTTTCGGTCACCGATACGCAGAAGTCGGTCAAGGTCACCTATACCGGCATCTTGCCCGACCTGTTCCGCGAGGAGCAGGGCGTCATCACCGAGGGCGCCTTCGGCCCCGACGGCGTCTTCGTCGCCGACAGCGTTTTAGCCAAGCATGACGAGCGCTATATGCCCAAGGAAGTCGCCGACGGCCTGAAGGCCAAGGGCGTCTGGCAGGAAAGCAAGAGCCAATAATGGTTGAGACCGGACATTTCGCGCTCGTCCTCGCCTTTGCGCTGTCGCTGGTGCAGATGCTGCTTCCGCTGGTCGGCGCCCGCACCGGCAACCAGCGGCTGATGGCGGTCGGCGGCCCGGTCGCGGTCACGGGTTTCGCACTCACCGCGCTCTCCTTCGCGGCACTTGCCGGCGCCTATGCCGGCTCCGACTTCTCGGTGGCAAATGTGTGGGAGAACTCCCATTCGCTGCAGCCGATGATCTACAAGATCACCGGCACCTGGGGGAACCACGAAGGTTCGATGCTGCTCTGGGTGCTGATCCTCACCTTCTTCGGCGCGCTTGTCGCCGTCTTCGGCTCCAACCTGCCGGAGACGCTCAAGGCCAATGTGCTTGCCGTGCAGGGCATGATCGGCGCCGCCTTCTTCCTGTTCATCCTGACGACGTCCAACCCCTTCATCCGGCTCAAGCCGGCGCCGATCGAAGGCCGCGACCTCAACCCGGTCCTGCAGGATCTCGGCCTCGCCATCCATCCGCCGCTGCTCTATCTCGGCTATGTCGGCTTCTCGATCTGCTTTTCCTTCTCGGTCGCCGCCCTGATCGAGGGCCGCATCGACGCCTCCTGGGCGCGCTGGGTGCGGCCATGGACGCTGGTCGCCTGGATGTTCCTAACCGGCGGCATCGCCATGGGCTCGTACTGGGCCTATTACGAGCTCGGCTGGGGCGGCTTCTGGTTCTGGGATCCGGTCGAGAACGCTTCCTTCATGCCCTGGCTCGCCGGCACCGCGCTGCTCCATTCGGCGATCGTCATGGAAAAGCGCTCGGCACTGAAGATCTGGACGCTGCTGCTTGCGATCCTCACCTTCTCGTTGTCGCTACTCGGGACGTTCCTCGTGCGCTCCGGCGTGCTGACTTCCGTGCATGCCTTCGCCACCGATCCGGCGCGGGGCGTCTTCATTTTGTGCATCCTGACGCTGTTCATCGGCGGCTCGCTGGCGCTGTTTGCCC
>NZ_RZSC01000302.1:0-6769 GCF_003998155.1 Mesorhizobium sp. M1E.F.Ca.ET.063.01.1.1 | reverse complement strand
GGGCCGCGGGCGCATGATGCCGCCATTGAGCGCACCACGGACCGAGACGTCGGGCACGGTGACGATGATCTCGGCCTTTGCCGCGAAGGTGAAGCCGAAGTCGGGCAGCGTGCCGACCACGGCACCCAGGCCAAACATCATGTTGCCGGGAGAGGGCGTGAAATCCTCTGCCTTCTCGTGCCGCCACTCCAGCTGCCGTAGCACCGGGTCGTCCTCGTCGCCGAACTTCGGCCTGGCGGCGATGCCGAACATACCCGCGACGCCGAACAGGCCAAGCCCGGAATTGGCGAGCGGCAACGGCGCCGGCAGCTCGGCGGAAAGCGCCAGGAACACCATCGGGTTGCTGTAGATCACCGTGGCGTCGGCGTTGAACTGCAACGGCACGATCGAGGCCGCCAGATGGGCCTCGAAGCCGCCGCCGATCAGATGCAGCGCGCCTTCTCCCGCGATGACGCCAGGCAGGTCGATGCCCACGGCGATTCCGGTGATCGTGACCTCGGGCTGTCCATTGCGAAGCGTTCCCCGTATCGTCATGCCCGAGACCTTGACGGGACCCAGGTTCAGCCTGAAGCGCAGGTCGACCTCGATCCAGGCGGAGCCGCGGCCGGACCGGCTGCCGATGACGTCAAACAGCTGTTCGAAGCCGTCGAGTTGCCAGGCTCCCGGGTTCTCGATCTCCATCTCCGCCCAGTCGTAATCGAGGTCGAACATTCCGAGCCCCGATTTCCGCATGTCTATCAGCATGCGGACGCGCCGGACGCGGATGCGCATCGGCTGGTCGGGCACCATGCTGACTGACGGTCCTCCCGGAATGCCGAGCGCCGTCACCCGCACGGCGACCGAGTAGTCGAGGTTGAGCGAGATCGGGCCTCCGACCGGCAGGCCGTGACCGGTCGATTCGATCTCTGCGCCGTGCAGCACGAACTGGCTCTTCGGCTCGAACAATGACGACAAGGCCGCGCCTGCCGCGGCGATGGCCGCCAGATGGTACTTGCCGCCGTCGTTCTGCACGTCGCCATTGGCAATCAGCGACGTGGCCATTGCGGCCGCAGTATTGAAAAGTTTGGCGGGATCGAGCACGCCGGCGCCGTCGTCGGTCCTGACTGTCACAAGGCCAGCCGGCCCCTGCGACGACAGGCCGAGGGCCAACCGCATGGTGCCCGCGTCGTTGACCGGATCGCGCGCGAAGGTAGCGGTCGCCCGCACGGGTTCGCCGCCAAGGAAGGTGAGGTTGCCCAGCTGCTCGAGCGGAAGCGATCGGTTGTTGATCGGCAGGTCGACAGTGGCAGAAATCAGGGTCGGCGTCAGCCCGGAGAGACCCCTGGCCGTGGGATCGATGCACTCGATGCGGATGCTGAAGCCCGGCACGGCCGAAGCTTCTCCCGTCGCCGGCTTCGGCAGTACAGAGGTCTCGACGACGAGCTGGATCCCGCCAGGGCCGGTCGGGACGGCGAAATATCCCCTGATCGGCTGCCCGCCGAAGAACGGCACATCGGGCGGCAGGTAGAAGTCGAGCTCCCGCGCCAGCAGCCCTCGCCAGGAAAGACGGTCCGCATCGATACGGTCAAGCGGCGGAGACAGCCCGGGCGCGCCGTTTCCGGGACCCGCTTTCTGCTCGCTGTCGTCGATGATGAAGGTCGGGCAATGAAAGCCAATGCCGGAGTTGCCGAACAGAACCGCCGGGGGCTCGAAACCGACGGTCACGATGCCTTCGGTGGAGTCGGTGTCCGGCGTGAACCGCATGCTGGCGGGCGCCTCGGGAGAACCGGATATCAGCAGCGAAGGCGCCAGCTGGGAGGCCGCCTCGTCCGCCCGGCTGACCAGCACAGGCGCCGCACCTGTCGACACCAGGCTCGTCTGGCCGGTAGCCTGGTCGGTAACGACCGTGGCGCCCGTCAGGCCGAGCCCGGCGAGTCGCTCCACGAATTTGAAGACGGCATTGACGCGATCCTCCCTGGAGAGGATCAGCCAGAACCCGAAGGACGTCGGGTCATCAGCCGGCTCGAGCTTGAGCTTGAAGGGAACCTTGCCTGCCTCGTTCGTGGGCAGGCCGAGGTGAAAGTCGAACCCCGGTAACGGGCTCTTGTTCTGGTCCAGATCGATCTCGACTTCGCCGGAAAAGATCCCGGGGCTCACCTCAATGGGTGGAGATCCGGGACTGAGGCTCGACAGAAGCGTGTCAAGTTCGCCCGAAAGCACCACATGGCGAAGGACGCCGCTGCTCTCAAGTATTGATCGTATCGACATCTTGTCCTCTGTTCCCGGCGAAGGCTGCTGGCTGGATAGCGAACGTCGATGCATGTCTCCTTTGGATAATGTTGGCGCCCCGGCACGACGACGTCGGGCAGAAGCCTCTCGAAGCCTTTGCAGGGCCGGGGCCGCGACGATTGCCAGCGATGGCAGGGAGTGCTCGTTGCACCAGCGCCACACGGTCCGGGCTCTCTCGCGCGAACATGCGACGCCCGCCGGCGGCTATCAGCTCCAGGTCTGTACTTCCGGAAAACAGCTGGGAAATCAGCAACGCAATTCTCCCGGGTTTGCACATGAAGCGCAGGCATCCTGTGCCGGCGTCCGGGTCGTGTTGGTCCGCTCAGAAGTTCACACCCATCAGGCGCTCGATCTCGGTTGCCCTGCTGGCGATACCATGCTGGATGGGATTGCCCGGGTTCGCAGGGTCAAAGCCTGAGCCCCAGTAGAGGCCTACCACCTTGTCACCCGCAACGACGGCCGAGCCGGAATCGCCCTTCTCTCCGATCGCGATCGAAAGGGGGAAGTCGACATGTATCTGAAGCTGATTCCTGAGGATGCGCCGGGTTGTCTGCGCACCTTGCGCGTTGGTTATCGGTGGCATTTGCGGATAGTCCGCCTCAAAGCTCCCGTGGATGTCCTCGATCCAGCCGAAAGTCTGACCGGTCGACCTCCCACGCTTGGAGACCTGCATGCAGGGCTCTGCGTCAACAACGCCGGAAACCGGACCGATATCGACGACGGCTTCTATCGACGCGAGGTCAATACGGCAGACAGCGGCGTCGAGTTCGCCGGTTTCCGTATTTTCAGGGAACGACCAGTCGGAAAGGGGACCGATCTCATCGATCGGGAACGGGCCCAGGAAGGTCGGAGCAGGCTGCAGCATCATGTCGCCAGCGCTTCTCGACATGTCGACGCACATGACATGATGGTTGCTGAGCCCGTAGCGAATGTCGGGATTGAGGGGATCCTTTACGATCGCTCCCAGCGTGCCGACATGCTGGACGCCTGCCCCCGCGTTGAAGAAGCGCTTTGGCGAGACCGATACACCCCCCTCAACAGGCCGGTAGCGGTCGTTGTCGGGTAATTGCGCGGTCGCAAACGCCCTCTGGACGAAGACAACCTGAAAGGGAAAGAACTGAAGGGCGGTTCGAACTTCGATTGGTACCCGGGATGCGTCGCGAACAAAGACCCGCAGGGCAAGATCGTCCGGATCGGGCTGCTCCTCGTCGCGAACTCCGATCGCGACGCCGGTAACGATCCCGGTAGAAAACAGGAAGTCCTCCAGCGCGTCCTTTGCAGCCAAAACTTCAGGGGGGATTGCCATGCTGCGTTCCACCTTGCCTGGATCCCCGCCGCCCGTTCGCAGGCATGAGGGCTGTAAAGAAAAGTACCGACAAAGTATATACGATATGGATCGGCGACGAAAAAGAGTCCAGATGATGTTTGCGTATTCACTTCAGGCGAACGTGTTTTCGAGGCGGAGTGCCTAGAATTGCAGGCTACAACATCTGCCGGCCAAAGAAATTGTTTATCGGTCGGGCGACGGAGTAGCCGTTGCGCACTATAGGTCATGTCGCAACGAAAAACGCAGTGCTTCAACAAGATTTATGCTTTACGCGGCGGTCAGGTTGAAACCGGATGCCTCAACCTTGCGCAGCATGATGCCGTTAAACCTGCAAGAGTCCCTTTTTTAGAGAACAATAAGATAAAACAGGTCGCTCATCAATGCAATTCTCTTTATGTTTTAGTTCCCGTTAACGGGAATGCCAGGCGAGATGTTGATGAAGTTAACGAATCGCTAAGCCCCGTTCCTTCCCGGCTTTGAACAGTAGGGGTGACCCGGACAGCAATCGAGCCTGTGACCCACAGACCAGGAATCTGCCGCCGGACTGTACCAGGCTACGAGGTGGCGCGGCCGAAAGGCAGGCGTCAGATTGCCGGACCTGCCCAGGAAATCGCCTCGGTCGCCAGAATAACCCACTTTGGGCCCTTCGCCTCGGCCACGGCCGGAGCCTGGGCAAGTTCTACGGAAACCCCTGTCACAGAAAACTTCGACAAGGACGGCATCAGGAACGCCACAACGATCAAGCCGAGGCAGACGGGAACGAGGACGGTCAGCATCTTGTCCGTTACGGCTGTCGTGTCATCCATGCGAAGATACCAGAGAGCAGCCAGCTGGCACACAGGAAGCAGCTTGCGCCCGCCAGCGACCAAAGCTGCTTCATGGCTGCGCCGGCGAGATTCCCGATGTTCTAGTGCACTCTCTGCTTCAGGCTCTCAAGCTCCTGACGTAGCCGGTCCAGCTCCCGCTTCAACGTTTCGGCATCCTGCTGCCTGCCGTTGTCTTCAAAGCACTTGATGAGGAAGCTGATCGCCACGAGCAGAGCCGCCCAGGAGAGCCACATCTTCAGTGCCAGAGCCGGTTCGAGCGGCGGAGCCACGGCCCCGAAGGCAACACTCGGCGTCGCGACTACCGCGTTTCCCAGAGCGACCGCGACGGCGACTTCCTGAATTTCGCAAGTCATAATAGCTCCCTTTCCGAGACAGAGCGGCGTCCCGGTCTACCCGTTGTTGCCGGAACCAATGCCAAGGTCAGCGAGGTAGGCGTCGACATTCCCGTCAGAGGCGTGGCTCACCGCGAGCGTCAGGCCGGGGAGGTCGGAGATGTCGATGGAGTCCTCCACACTGGCCTCCGGGCCTTCGAGAACTGACCATGTGTCCTGATTGACGACACCGTCGGCGACCAGGCCGAGCGCGGACTGGAAGAGCACGACCGCATCCGTGGTCGACTGGCCAAAGGATCCGTCTGCGACATCGGAGAAACAACCAACGGCGGTCAGGTCCTCCTGAAGTCTGGTGACTTCAGGGCCACTGTCACCAAATTGCAGGGTCGGTTGATCAAAAGGCATCGTCAAACCCTTTCCATTGTCTGGCGTCGGTCCCGGAGGTTGAGACTGTACGCGGTGATCCGTCCCGGACATCAATCATTGCGTGGTGCCTGATTTCCGTCATCTGCTCGTCCTCTTTCTCAAGGGGATACGCTCCTTGTCAGGATGCTGAGCCGGCCGGGGTCAGCCGGGCTCGCTGATGACCACGAAATTCACATCATAGCGGGCATCCCCTGTGAGTATGCCGAACACCCGGTCGACATCCATGTCCTGCGTCAGGTCGATCGTCGCGAGCACGTCGTCTTCGATGACGTCGGCCTCGAGAATCGTGAGTTCCGTAACACCCGGCGCGATCGGCATCTCGATACCGACATCGAGGCTGCTCCCCGCCTCGAACTGGCCGATCGGGAAGCGATCGGTTCCCAACACCCCGACGAGGTCATCCGGTCCGATGAAATCATCGGTCGCGTGGCAGGTTACAGATCCCAATTTCAACAAAGATGGCCGAGGCATGACGCTATGTCCTTCCAACCACCTGTTCTGGCGCACCGGTCGCCATATCTTCGCATCCGGTGACCGCAGTAAGTCCGCGTATGCTTTATCAGCTGTGAAGCATATTTCGCTTCCGTCGGAAAGTGCGCCCCTCGCTGCAGCGCAAACTATCATCGTCAAAGCGCTAACAAATTCTCAGTGTTAACGGAACAAGACGATTCAAAATCGTTTCATACTTCTGCCGTTGCGGCGCTGCCGACGTCAGGGGTACGTTCCGCAGCCTCGAAAGTGACATTGTGGTAACCGTCTGAAGGTCGCGGTGGGCAATGCCGCCCAAATTGCTCCCCAAGGCGACGTTTATGAGGGTGAACACGCCGGCCCAGAGCGGCCGCCACAACTCACGACCAGGCACCGCGAAGCGTCCGGTTCAGTCAACCTTAATGTCCACTTTCGACTGGCCGAGGTGACGGAGCCTTTGCCGGTGCCGATGAAGACAAAGTGTCTGTGCCCCTGTAGCCAGTTTGCGACTGACAGGTGATGCTTGAACGGCTGGGGGCTGTGGCGACGCCGTGCCTAGGAGCGGAAATGATCTCAGGCTCGAGATGCTGCCATTGATGTGGATGGGGAATGCGCACTTCTGTTGGGCCATCGCGCCGCCGGTGGCGCCTTGGCCGAAATAGAAGCGCAATCGCCGCGGACATGGGTCCGCTTGCGAAGATGTCGCGAGATTCATGACGAGAAGGCCAGCGAAAGAAACGGCAGAGCATTCGATAAACGTCATGACGGCGGACATTCGTGAAAATCGGGGCGGCATAACACAATGCACCAAAGAGCCGCCGGCGAAGGTCCATATCCGCTCGCGCGAACGAAGCAGCAATCCTGGCAGCTTCAGACTGGCAGAAAATTACATTAACAGTTGCTAATATATAATCGGAGATATTTCCCGCCTACAGCTATTCCGAAATATTTCTTCGCCTCCTGCTTGCGCCCAAAGTGGAACCGTCGCATGAGTGGAGTAAGCACCAGTTTCGTGCCTTACCGGGGGGTAAGTGGATTCCATTGCGCCAATAATGGTCGCGCTGGACAGCGGTGTCATTTGCTTGACGCTGCTGACCCAGTATTTGCGCCAGCCTGCAGAC
>NZ_RZSC01000301.1:0-6781 GCF_003998155.1 Mesorhizobium sp. M1E.F.Ca.ET.063.01.1.1 | reverse complement strand
ACCGCCTCGATGTTCTCCTTGCCGAGGTCTTCCTTCTTGACGCCGCCATTCATCTTCATGGCGCGCACGGTGGCGACGATGACGGCCGCCGCCGGGTGGAGCCCGGCCTTGCGGCACTTGATGTCGAAGAATTTCTCAGCGCCGAGGTCGGCGCCGAAGCCGGCTTCGGTGACGACGTAGTCGGCGAGCTTCAGCGCCGTCGTGGTGGCGACGACCGAGTTGCAGCCATGCGCGATGTTGGCGAACGGGCCGCCATGCACGAAGGCCGGGTTGTTCTCCAGCGTCTGCACCAGGTTGGGCTGGATGGCGTCCTTCAGCAGCACGGCCATGGCGCCGTCGGCCTTGAGGTCGCGGGCATAGACCGGCGACTTGTCGCGGCGGTAGGCGACGATGATGTCGCCGAGGCGCTTCTCGAGGTCCTTGAGGTCGGTGGCCAAGCACAGGATCGCCATCACTTCCGAGGCGACGGTGATGTCGAAGCCGGCCTCGCGAGGAAAACCGTTGGCGACGCCGCCCAGCGAGCAGATGATATCGCGCAGCGCCCGGTCGTTCATGTCCATGACGCGGCGCCAGGCCACGCGGCGGATGTCGATGCCGAGCTCATTGCCCCAATAGATGTGGTTGTCGATCAACGCCGAAAGCAGGTTATGGGCGGTGGTGATGGCGTGGAAGTCGCCGGTAAAGTGGAGGTTCATGTCATCCATCGGCACCACCTGGGCGAGGCCGCCGCCGGCCGCGCCGCCCTTCATGCCGAAATTCGGCCCGAGCGAGGCTTCGCGGATGCACACGACCGCCTTCTTGCCGATGCGGTTCAGGCCGTCGCCGAGGCCAACCGTAGTGGTCGTCTTGCCTTCGCCGGCCGGCGTCGGATTGATGGCGGTGACCAGGATGAGCTTACCGTCCTTGTTGCCCTTCACCGACTTGATGAACTCGGCCGAGACCTTCGCCTTGTCGTGGCCGTAGGGCAGCAGATGCTCGTTCGGGATGCCGATCTTGGCGCCGATCTCCTGGATCGGTTTCTTGTTGGCGGCGCGCGCGATCTCGATGTCGGACTTCACTTCGGCCATGACGGCTTTCCTCTGGATTGGGCGGTGGAGGGTAGGGGTTCGATCATTCGTGCATGTTCGGAACGTCGCCCGGACGCAAGGGCATGTTCTAACCCTGTCGCTGCCGTGGCGTCAACTTTCATGCAACTATGTTTCCTGTGAAGAAATAAATTGCTGTTCCCGGTCGGGCCTTCCCAGGGTCTTTGGCGCCCGGTCGTTGCGCCGTATAGAAGCCAGAGCCGACGCCGCTCCGCCGTCTTAAAACAGCCGCGCAATACGCGAAAAGCGACAGAGGCGACGGCGCAAATCCGCCACCGCCCGGCTGTCTGGTCCAGCGTTACTGGGTCAGCACGTTGCTGATCTCGACCATGTTGGAGCGTACGCGCAGGATATAGAAGCCCATGGTTGTCAGGTGCGTCGGCAGCAGCCAGCCGTCCTCGCGGCCGTTGGCGATGATGAAGGGCTGGATGCGCAGCGCCGAGACGAACTGGGCGTCCATCGTGTCCCAGAGGTTCTGCAGGTGCTTTTCCTTGATCACGTCGTCGAAGTCGGCCTGCGCTCCCTTCATCAGGCCGTAATAGGCATAGAGCTGGCCATAGGCGAACCAGAAGCGATCGTCGGCGCGGAAGTCGAACCAACCATCATTGTGGTTCTCGGCGCGCTCCTTGAGGATTGCTGAGGTCGAGCCGATGTCCGACGAGATACGGTCGATATATTGCTTCAGATTGTCGGCGCGGGCATCGAACGTCGCCTGACAACTGGCAAGGCGAGCGTTGAAGGAGCGCAGCTTGCGCACCGCGTCGCGATAGTAGCTCGGCGTCGGGGTCTTCGGGCCGAACGGATTCAGGCCGAAATACCAAGTCTCTTCATCGAACTGCAGATTGCCGCGCGCGTCCTGCAGGTCGGCGTCGATCTGCGAGGTGGTGCGCACGCGACCCAGATTGTCGGCGAGCTCGGTCGCCGTGCGCCGCACTGCCTGGTTGATGCCGCGCTGGAAGGAAGCCTTGTTGTCCATCCATGGCGTGTGGTCCCAGTCGATGCCGAACAAGCCGAGCTTGTAGAGGATCATGGACGAGATCCAGGCATTCTGATTGACGTTGAAGTCGGTCAGATCGGCAGCCACCTGGGCGATTGCCGAGTTGCCGCAAGTCTTGGCGGTGTCGGTGCCGGCGCCGGCCGACACCTGCTCGCCGGCCGACACGTTACGCGTCTCGAAGGTGTATTTGTCGGGATAGTTCGGCTCGAAATTGTTCCACCATTGGGTGGCGTAGAAGAAGTTGGCATAGAGGCCGATCAGCACCAGCAAGGCCAGGCCGACCACAGCCTTGAGGATCCAGCCGCGCTGCCCGTACCAGCGGCCTGCCCACATGAACGGCCACAGGACGATGCCGATGACAAAGCCGATGCCGCGGCCAATCCATTGAAAAATTCGGGTAAAGAAATTCACGATCGGATCAAGCATGGCTCTCGTCACCCCCTCAGTCAGTCAAGCCGTAAAGGCGCGCGCGGAACGCCGCCTTGTCCTTCAAATATGTGGTTTTCAGAACGTCCACAACATGCGATCGCCAGGCGTCGCTGAAGCCGTCGAAGTCCTTGTAGAAGCCCGGTTTGTTGAAGACGTAGCGCGAGACGAAGTCCTGCGGCACGAAATCCGAGATCAACTGGTTGGTGAGCCAGGCATCGGGATGATCGGGCTTGGCGCGTACTGCCAGGAAGCGCAGGCGCGGCGGCACGTCATCCAGCTTCAGGTGACCGAACTGGGCGATCTCGCGCTTGGCGGCGTTGAGGAAGGGGAAGTTGCCGTCGCTGGCGATCAGGTCGGCATGGCGCTGGATCCAGGTCTGCAGCCAGACCTTGTCCACGTCGGTCAGGTTGCGGTTGGGCTCGGCGTCGCGGATCAGCGCCCGCACCACCATCTCGGCGCGATGCTCGAGATAGCCGGAGGCCTCGATCCAGGAGGCGCGCGGCAGGTCCAGGCGGCCGGTGGCGGCGAGGAAGCGGAACACCTTGTCGGCGTCGTTGATCGACAGATAGCTCACCTGCCAGGGCCGCGAGCGGCGGAAGCCGGGAGCGGCCGGATCGCTGATCACCGTCGTCATATCGGGATCGACGAACACGTAGAGCCCGCCGAAATGGCTGGTCCAATAGGCGTTGTGGCGGAAGATCACCTGGTCGGGCACCAGCGCGTTCTCGCGGATGTCGCCGCAGACCTTGGCGAGATCTACCATGCGTTCAAGCATGGCGTCGTCGCGCCAGGCGTCGGGCTCCTGCTTCAACCGGTCGACCAGCTTGCCGAGCTCGGCCGCCTTGCCCAGCACATCCTCGGCCGACAGCACCTTGAATTCGACCTGGTTGATCGACAGAAGATCCTCGATGTCGTTGACCTTGGGAACAGAGTCCTCGATCTCGCCGTAGATGACATCCTTGATGGTCAGCGCGTCGATGGCGCGCTGGTTCTTCGACATGAACTCGAACATCAACTGCGAGGTGTTGGAGAAGGCGGTGTGCACCACCGGCAGGTCGATCTGCGACGGCGTCAGGATGATGAAGCGGCGGTTGACCTCATTGGGATCGAGATAGTCGTAGTCGCCGCACTCCTCGGCGACCTCGGGCGAGAAGCCGGTGCGGTCGATCTGGAAGCTTTTCAGCTTGGTCGGCTCAAGGCCGAAGGCGGCAAGCGCCTTGTTGTAGCGCTGGATGAGGTGCGGCTCGTCGATAGCGAGCAGCCTGCCATAGATCAGCTCGTTGTCGCGCAGGAGGTCGGGCTTTTTGCTGGGGGTCATTTGGGCGACCCAGTGAGATTTTCCCGTATGGGCGAAGGATGGAGCGCCAACGTTGGCGTCCCCCTCTCCCCGTTCTTCACGGGGAGAGGGTAAGGGTGAGGGGCGGCGCGAACGGTCAAGGATATGTCTCCCCATAACCTTCGGCGGCAATAAATCGAAGGTCGTGTGTATCGATGTGGCGCCCTAAACGCTGCTCGACGGCCGCCAGTATGGTCTGAAGCACCGCCTCCCTGTCCTTCAAAACGTCAACGTTCCAAAAGCGGAGGACGGACCAGCCGGCTGACACCATGAAGCGATCGCGAATCTGATCATGTTTGTTCGCGATATGCTGGCTCCCATCAACTTCGACAACAAGCTGGCATTCCCTGCAGGCAAAATCAGCGAAATACCTGCCTATGGGGAACTGCCGCACGAATTTGTACCCGTTCAATCTGCGATCACGCAGCTCGTGCCAAAGTGCGCCTTCGGCATCGTTGTCTGACTGGCGCAATCGCCGTGCTCGCTTCGTCGTCTCGATTACCGGTCCACGCATGCGCTGCCCCTCACCCTTACCCTCTCCCCGTGAAGAACGGGGAGAGGGGGGCGCCAGCGTTGGAGCTACGTCTTTCAGCACATGTGAGCAGCGAAGCAACATTAAGCATTCCACAGGCCCTTCTTCTTCAACTCCTCCATCTCGCGCGCCGCGCGTTCGCGCAGGCGCGCGTCGCGCAGGAGCTTCTCCACCGCCGCGTCGTCGGACTTGTCGGAATAACGGAATTCGGAATCGGCGTAGCGGTTGATCTCCTGCATGACCATGTCCATCGAAAACGGCCCGCGCAGTTCCTCGATCATCGCCTTCTTGTCGTCGTAGCTCTTGTGCATGAAGGCTTCCGGCTTCTCGAACCAGTCGTCCGGCAGCTCGATATCCATGGCGCGCATCTTGATGGCGTCGGTGACGTTCTTGATGGCGCGCCCGGTGAAGCGCGGCTCGGCATCCTTGATCATGTGCAGATAGGTGCCGATATCGGCCAGCGTCTTCGGGGCGCCGTTCTCCTTCATGTAGCGCTCATAGACCTTCATCAATCCGTCTTCCTGCGGCTTCTCGTGCTCCTCATAGGCTTCCGCCACGGCGCGCTGGATCTCCTGCGCCGCGTAGAGCTTGTGGTCCCCGAGCGGGATCTTGTGGTTCTTGCCGGCAAGCAGCACGAAGATGTCGATGTAGTCGTCGCGGGTCTGCGGACCGTCCACCAGCCAGCGTGCGCCGGCGCGCTGGCGCAGCGCATCGTCGACGTTTTCCGGATAGTTGGAGAACATGCCGAAGGAACAGTTGCCGCGCACCACCGTTGAGGCGCCCGCGAAGGCGTCCATCAGCACGCCGGTGATCTCCTGCTGGCCTGCCGACGCGCGGTCGTCGGAACGGCGCGCCGCCACCTGGTCGATGTCGTCGATGGTGCCGAAGCCGATGACGCGCGGATTGAGCACGTTGTTGACGAATTGGCGGCAGTTCTGGCCGGACTTGCCCTGATAGGACGAAATCTGGTCGACGCCGAAATTCTCGTAGGCGAAGGGATAGCCGGCGACTTGGCAATAGCCGTTGACGAGACCGGCGATCATCTGGATCAGCGTCGTCTTGCCGGTGCCCGGCGCGCCATCGCCGATGAAGGTGAACAGGAACCCGCCGAGCTCGACGAAGGGGTTCAGCTCGCGCTCGAAGTCGTAGGCCATCAGCATCTTGGCCAGCCTGACCGACTGGAATTTGGCGATATGATTGCCGACCACCTCTTCCGGCTTCTTGAAGGTCATCACCAGCGGCTTCGAGCGTTTGCCGGGCGCCACGTCGAAGCCGTCGAGCGTGAAGTCGTCGACATCGATGCGGATATGGGCGTTCTCGAATGGGCCGATGCCGTCGAAGCGGCCTTTTCGCGCGAGCAGCCCGTCAATGGCGACACGGGCAAAGGCGCGCGCCCGCGTTGCTAAATCGGCATCGTCCCTGGAGCCGGCAATTGCCAGGTCGAGGCCGGCCACGATCGACTTCACCGCGTCCTGCGGCGTGTCGAACAGGAAGTCGGGTTCGGGGATGTCGTTCGGCGCCTCGCCGTCGCTGTCGATGAGCTGGAAGAGGTAGGAGGCGAAGCTGAAGGCCGAAACATAGGCCGAGGCCGACAGAAGCTTCTTGAAGGTTGCGGCTTCGTCGCCTTCGAGCGGGGCGCGGGCATTCTTCGCCTGCAGGCTTTCGAGGTCGGAACCCTCGGCAAAGACGCCCGCTATGGCGAGCGCGATCGCCAGGCCGCGGCGAGCGCGGTAGAGAAGCGTGTGCTGGGCAATGGTCATCAACTGGTCGTCGGGATGGATCGCGGCGACCGTCTTCGTGAGCTCGACCTCGCGCGTGCGGCGCACCGAGCCGACCGAGACGGTCGAGACGAAGCGACGGTTGGTGCCGGCGAGCGCGGTGCCGGATTCGCGCGACGGGTCTTCCAGCACGACGATGCGGGTGATGAAGCTCTGCGCGGTTGCGCGGTGTTTTTCGATTGCCGCTTCCGAGATCGTTGTCAGCCCGGTGTCCATGAAGGATGCTCCGCGGTTGAAATCAAACGTCGCTGATGACCTGCCCGTTCGACAGGATGTGGACCTTGTAGCCGGAAAAGATCCTCTGTGCCTCGCCGGCGGCGTAAAGTGCCTGATAGGCCTCGTGCGGGATCAGAGCATGGTTCTCGTAGCTCGATACACCCTGGCGCGCCGCCTCGAGGTCGTCGGTGTTGATGAAGAATTCCTGCGTCGTCTTCTCGCTGGAGAACAGGCCCTTGCGGCCGGGCTTCTCCGACTTGGAAAAGACCTCCTGGATGGTCCAGGTGAGCAGCCAGGCGTTTTCCGGCTTGCGCACCTTGGCCAGCACCTCAGCCACCGTCGAATTGTTTTCGGTGATGCCGGCGGAATAGAAGGGGCCGAGCACGACGCGCCGAAGCTGCTTCGGAT
>NZ_RZSC01000300.1:0-6788 GCF_003998155.1 Mesorhizobium sp. M1E.F.Ca.ET.063.01.1.1 | reverse complement strand
TTGCATAACTTGTCTCATGGCTGCCGGAATCTCCGAGCGGATAACCGCTTTCGTCGAAGCTCTCCCATTGAAACCGGGACTTCGCGTCCTGGAGATCGGATGCGGCCCCGGCGTTGCCGCTCGTGCCGTCGCTCGCCGTATCGGCCATGGCTTCATTCTGGCCATCGACCGTTCGGAAAAGGCAATCCAATTGGCGCGGGCGGGATCGGCCGATGAGATGGCTTTGGGCTGCCTTGATTTCAGGTGCGTAGCGATCGAGGACTTCGCGTTGAGGTCAGGCGAAGACCTCTTCGATATCGCCTTTGCGATGCGGGTCGGCGCCCTTGACGGGCGTCACCCCGAGGCTGGCCGGGCGGCGTTGACGCGCATCAAGTCCGCCCTGAAACCAGGTGGCCGGCTGTTCATCGACGGCGGCGATCCACTGAAGGAGGTCGAGTTAGGGGGCGCCCTGCCTCTTTAGAAAAACCCGTCGAGAAACGCAGCCGTCTCGCCTGAAATGCCGATGACCTTGTTCGTCGCCTGGCGGTAGAATTTGAAATTGAGCTCGGTCTCGGGCCGACCGTCCTTCCAGTCCTTGAACCGCTTGAGCTCGTCCCGGCCCAATCGCCGAGCGGTCGATGCGGTGCGGCGGATGGAAACACTGACGCGCGGCGTCTGCCGTTCGAGGTCGGGCCTTCTGGGGGCGGCTTCGGACAGCGTGATGATGCCGCGCGCGACGAGTCCCTGCCCGCCTTCGTTCTCGCTGGCGAACAGGAAGATGACGTCGCCCTCGGCGATTTGCTTGCCGCCATACATGGTCTTCTGCGCGGCGAAGATGAATGTCTCCGCCTGCGGATCCCTGATCTCGGCCTTGATCGCGAACGCCATGGCTTCGACGGCTCTCAGCCGACGCCGATCTGATAGCTCAGGGTCCGCTTCGCGCCCGGCTCGATCAGCATCACGCCTGGCTTGTCGGCAAATTCGCCGTCGAAATCGACCGGGCTTGCGAGGCCATGCCAGGGCTCGATGCACAGGAACGGCGCCCCGCCGGGTTTGGACCAGATGCCCAGCTCGTTGAACCCCTGCCAGGACATCTCTATCGATGGGCCGCGGTCGGCGGCATAGCGGACGCTGGTGCTGGCAGGCTGGTCCAGGATGACCGCGTCATCGTCGAACAGCCGTTCGGAGAGCGCAAGCGCCTTGCCTTCGATGGGCGTTGGCTGCGGTGCCGGGAGCAAAAGCCCATCCTTCAGGCGGCGGATCGGCGCGGGCTCATTGTCGGCAAAGGTCAGCCGATAGGCTTCCTTGGGCAGTTCCGGCAGCAGCGGCCAGTTGAAGGCGGGGTGAGCGCCGATCGAGGCCGGCAGCAGTTCTTCGCCTATGTTGGTAACTTCGAAGGTCACGTCTAGCTGCCGAGGAGCGAGGCTATAGCTTACGGTCAGATAGAAAGCGAATGGGTAATGGACACTGGTTTCGGCACCGTCCATTAGGACCAGGGTGCAGGACGAAGGCGTCCGCTGCACCCAGGCGAAGCGCCTGTCGCGGGCGAAACCATGCTGCGTCATCGGATAGTTTTGGCCGCGATGGCGCAACCGGTCGCCCTTGAGCCGGCCGACGATCGGAAACAGGACTGGGGAATGGCGCCGCCAGGCAGGCCCTGCCTGCCACAGAAGCTCCGTGCCGTCGGCGTCGCGCAAGGAAACCAATTCGGCGCCCTGCCCGACGATGGTCGCCGAGATGCCGTCACCGTGAAGCATCAGGCTATCCTGTTCCATGTGACCTCGCGGCTGGCTCGTGTGCCCGGCAGGCTAGCAAAAGGCCGCGCGTGAACTCAAGGGCGGCGGGCCATGACGCACTTCACGCTTTCAGGACGAACGATCCACGACCCGTGCCTGCCCGAAAAAAGTGGCCGGAGGTTGCCCTCCAGCCACGCCAAGGTCAGCAGTGGTGCCTGCTACGGTCCGGACTATTCGCGCTCGCCGGTGAAATTCAGCAGCAGCTGGAAGATGTTGATGAAATTCAGATAGAGCGAGAAGGCGCCGAAGACGGCGAGCTTCTGCTGCGATTCCGCGTCGAAATTGTCGGCATACTGCTCCTTGATCGTCTGCGTATCCCAGGCGGTCAGGCCGATGAAGACGGCAATGCCGATCACCGAGATGGCAAACTGCAGCGCGGTCGAGCCCAGGAACAGGTTGACGAGGCTGGCAATCACCACGCCGATCAGGCCCATGATCAGGAAGGACGAGAACTGCGTCAGGTCGCGCCTGGTCGTGTAGCCATAGAGGCTGGTGGCGCCGAACATCGTCGCAGCGATGAAGAAGGTGCGCGCGATGCTGGTGCCGGTGAACACCAGGAACACGGAAGCGAGCGACAGGCCCATGACGGCACAGAAGGCCCAGAACATGGCCTGCGCGCTTGCCGCCGACATCGTCTGCATCTTGAACGAGAAGAGCATGACGAAGGCGAGCGGCGCCAGCATCACCACCCATTTCAGCGGGCTGGAGAAGATCGGCACGTAGAGCGCCGGCGTCGAGGCGACGGCCAAGGCGACAAGGCCGGTGACGACGAGGCCGAGGCCCATATAGTTGTAGACGCGCAGCATGTGCTTGCGCAGGCCCTCGTCATAGACCGCGCCGGTCTGGACGCCGGCGCCCATTCGGTATCCCAGATTGGGGCTGTTCATTTGGGTTCTCCTTGGTTGGATCGGTTTGATTGGGCGTTTCAGTAAAGCGTTCGGGCCAGCTTTTCGGCGGCCCGGTCGAGATCGCCGGCATCGCCTCGTCCGACGACGGCGTAGGCCACCTCGCCGATCTGGAAATAGGCGGATGAGATATCGCCCGAGGGCGCGACCGTCGGTTTCACCACGTCGAACGTGCCCGGCCTGATGGCGAAGAGCGACACCAGGCCGAGGTCCTTCGTCTCGACCGCCATCTCGACGCTCGGCCCGAAACGCGACGGATAGATCTGGACGTCTCGTATCTTCCAGTCATCGGGAAGCGAGGGCATGACGATCGCTGTCGCGGCGCGGATTTCGTCGGCATTGTAATTTGGCGCTTCGGCCTGAGATGGCATCGTCTCGCGCACCAGCGTCGTCCGGTGCGCGCTCACCGCTTCCTCGACATAGGCGGGCGGCTGCGTCGAGGCGACAACCTTGGTCACCGCGATCGGCCCGAAGAAGCCGTTGGCGAGCCAGCCCGCCGCCACCAGCACGGCGGCCGCGGCCGCCCGCTGCAGCACGGAAAAGACGCGATCCCTGGCGAGCGCCCTCTCCAGCCGGCGCGCCGCCTCGGTTGTTGCCGGCTGCGCCATGCCGCCCGACCCGGCCAACGCCACGCGCAACTCGTCGCGCGTCCTGAGATCGGACATCACCCGCGCCGCCACCTCGGGACGGGCGGACAGGAACGCCTCGACCTCGATGCGGCGGGCAACGTCGAGCTGATCGTCGACATAGGCGTCGAGATCGGCATCGGTTACGGGATCGACGATAGCGGTCATGGTTCAACTCCCACGATCCTCAGGTGATTTTTGCCGCGCGCCGAAGCGCCCTCCTCCATCTCGCGCAGCGCGGCACGCGCGCGGCCGATGCGCGACATCAACGTTCCGAGCGGCACGCCGCTGACTTCCGCTGCCTGGGCGTAGCTCAGCCCTTCGATGGCGACGAGATGCAGGGCGGAGCGTTGTTCCTCAGGCAGCGACAGGAAGGCTTCCCGCACCTGCGAGAGGCGCACCCGGTGATCCTGCGGCGCGGGTGCGCTGACATCGGCAAGATGTCCGGCCTGCTCGATGCGCGCGGCTTCCGACCGGCGCGAGCGCACACCGTCGATGAAGATGTTGTGCACGATCGCGAGCAGCCAGGCGCGCAAATTGCCGCCCGAGCGAAAGGTGCCGCGACGCTCATAGGCGCGCACCAGCGCATCGTGGACCAGATCCTCCGCATCGGCGCTGTCGCGCGTCAGCGAGCGCGCGTAGCGCCGCAGCGACCCCAACTGCCCGACAATATCGACCATCGACCGTTTCATGCCCTGTTTACGGAGCATGTGGGGACTTTAATCCCGCCCGCCGCTTTCTTTTGCGATTACGGGACACGCCACCAGCCGAGACTTTGCCAGTCGCCGGCTCGCCAGCCGTCCAGATGCCGACGCTTGTCCGCTTCAGACATGGCGAACGAAAACCGCTGGCGAAGCGCGGCCGATTTGCGTATCACTCCGCCGCCATTGGAGCCTCATCGATGTTCGAAAACCTGCAGCCCGCGCCCTCCGACAAGATCCTCGCCCTGATCGGCCTCTACCGCGCCGACACGCGGCCCGGCAAGGTCGACCTCGGCGTCGGCGTCTACAAGGATCGGGATGGCAAAACACCGGTGATGCGCGCCGTTCGCGAGGCGGAGAAGCGGCTGCTCGCCAGCCAGGACACCAAGACCTATCTCGGTCTTGCCGGCGATACCGGCTTCAACGCCGCGATGATCAAGCTTGCCTTCGGCGAGAAGGCGGATCTTTCGCGCATCCGCGCGGCGCAAGCGCCGGGCGGATCGGGCGCGCTCAGGCTGGTGGCGGAACTTCTGCAGCGCACGCGCCCCGGCGCGACGGTCTGGCTGTCCGATCCGACCTGGCCGAACCACCTGCCGGTGATGCGCGCCGCCGGCCTCAAGGTGCGCGACTATCCCTATTTCGACGCCGCGTCGGGCGCCGTCCGCTTCGACGACATGGTGGCGGCGCTCAAGACGGCCAACAGCGGCGATGTCGTGCTGCTGCATGGCTGCTGTCACAACCCGACGGGCGCCAATCTCGATGCGGCGCAGTGGGCCAAGGTTGCCGAGGTGCTGCTCGAGCGCGACCTGCTGCCCTTCGTCGATATCGCTTACCAGGGTTTCGGCGAAGGCCTCGACGCCGACGCCGCCGGACTGCGGCTGCTGGCCGACAAGGTCCCGGAAATGGTCGTGGCCTCGAGCTGTTCGAAGAATTTCGCCGTCTATCGCGACCGCGTCGGCGCCGCGATGATCATGGCCAAGGACAGCGCGCAGGCGGATGTGGCGATGAGCCAGATGCTGGCGGCGGCCCGAGCGCTCTATTCAATGCCGCCGGACCACGGCGCGGCGGCCGTGCGCATGGTGCTGGAAGACGCCTCGCTCAAGAAGGACTGGGAAGCGGAGCTCGAAGAGATGCGCTTGCGCATGCTCAGGCTGCGCGTCGCTTTCGCCGAGGCGTTGCGCCGGCAGTCCAACTCCGACCGCTTCGATTTCGTCGCCAGCCATCGCGGCATGTTCTCCCGCCTCGGGCTGACGGAAGCCCAAGTCGAGCGCCTGCGCACCGAACATGCCGTCTATATGGTTGGCGACAGCCGCATCAACGTGGCCGGCCTGCCGGAGGACGGCATGGACGATCTCGCCAAGGCGATCGTCTCGGTTCTCGACTGAAAACGGCGCAACTGTGGACAATAGGCTTTTGCCGGCCAGCGGGATTGGCCGCCTGCCGCTGCGCGCGCTAGAGTTTGCAAGATGAAACCCTCGAAGGACATTTCCCGGCTGATCGAGATCATGGCGGCGCTCAGGGCGCCGAAGACTGGCTGTCCATGGGACATCGAGCAGAATTTCTCGACCATCGCGCCCTACACGATCGAGGAAGCCTATGAGGTGGCGGACGCGATCGCGCGGGGCGATCTCGACGATCTGCGCGAGGAACTGGGCGACCTCTTGCTGCAGGTCGTCTATCATGCGCAGATGGCCGAGGAAGCCGGCGAGTTCGCGTTCGGCGACGTCGTCGAGGCCATCACCACCAAGATGATCCGCCGCCATCCGCATGTCTTCGGCGACGAGGAAGCGCGCAGCGCCGGCATGGCCAAGGGCATGTGGGAGAAGATCAAGTCGGCGGAGAAGGCCGACAAGCGCAACGCCCGCATCGCGCGCGGCCTCGACCCGGAAGATCACGGCAAGGGTTATCTTGACAGCGTGCCGGTTGCGCTGCCTGCCTTGACCCGTGCGCTCAAGCTGCAGGAGAAAGCGGCCCGCGTCGGTTTCGACTGGAGCGAGGCGGCGCCGATCCTCGACAAGATCGAGGAAGAGATCGGCGAGTTGCGCGAGGCGCTCGCCACGGGTGACGCAGCGCCCATCAAGGACGAGTTCGGCGACATGCTGTTTGCCGTCGTCAACCTCGGCCGCCATTTGAAGCTTGATGCCGAAGCCGCGCTCAGCGGCACCAACGAGAAATTCCGCTCGCGATTCCACTATGTCGAGCAGGCTCTGGAGGCTGCGGGTAGTACGCTCGAGAGAGCGACGCTGGACGAGATGGAAGCGCTCTGGCAGCAGGCCAAAAGCGCAAAATAAGCAGCAGGTTAACTGCCTGTCTTGCGATGCAGCCTGCTCTCGATCTCTTGCCGGGCGCTGTGCGTCGCCGTCAGCGAGAGGGTGACGCTGCCGTCCTCGTTGTCGGTCCGTGAGACGACATCGCCGTTGCGGTAGAGCCAGTCGACCTGGCCGAGTTGGGCCGGGCTCAGCGTCACCGTCATTGTTTCGAGCTCGCCCGACACCCTGGTCTCGATGAGCGCCTTCAGCGCGTCGATTCCCTCGCCGGTCGCCGCCGATATCGCGATCGGCGGCGCCTTGCCGCCGGCGCTCCCGACAAGCAGGCGCTCGCGATTGCCTTCGTCGAGCAGGTCGATCTTGTTCCACACCTCGATCACGCGGCTGGTGTCCGCGGCATCGACGCCGAGATCGCCGAGAATGCGCTCGACATCCTCCGCCTGCGCTGCCGTGTCGGGATCGGAAATGTCGCGCAGATGCAGCACGAGATCGGCCTCGACGACCTCTTCCAGCG
>NZ_RZSC01000002.1:0-82977 GCF_003998155.1 Mesorhizobium sp. M1E.F.Ca.ET.063.01.1.1 | reverse complement strand
GTGGTGAGGTTCGCGTTGGCGATGCCCATGAAGGACAACGGGCCGGTGAGTTCGGCGACAAGGCCGATCTTGATGGGTTTCTGATCCATTTGATTCTCCGATTCTGGGTTTTCTTCGGTTCTGCTTCCAAGGTGTTTCCGGGGCGCCGCTGCCGGACGGCAGGCGGCGCGCGGCGCGGAGGTCAGGCGTCGTAGTGGCCGAGCAGCAGTGCCGCCTGCGGCTTGCCGACATGGCCGGCTTCCTGCAGGATCGCGGGGACCTCCGGATCCGACACGAAATTCCTCCAGCCCTCCGCATCCCAGTCGAAGATCGCCCACACGCGGTCGGGCTCGCTGGGGTCGCGGAACACGGTTGCGCCGTTCGAGCCGTGCAGCCGGCGCTTGTCGGCGCCCTTGGTCGAAAAGATACGGATGAAGCGGTCGACGTCCGCCACCTTCGTCGTTGCAAGCAGCATTGGATTGCCCTCCTGTCGGTCGCGGCCACCATTGGTCGTCGACACGATCACGATGCGCGCCTCGCGGCGGGCGCACATGGGGTGTATTCCCTATGCCTGCGTTTCGCCCGGTCGGACCAGGCCGTGCTCGACCGCATAGAGCGCGGCGGCGGCGCGTGTGGTCACGCCGATCTTGGAATAGACGCTCTCGATATGATGGTCCGCGGTCTTGGGCGAGATATCCAGCTTCCGCGCCGCCTCCTTCGCCGTAAGGCCGGCGGCGATCAGGCGCAGCACCTCGATCTCCCGTGGCGTCATGCCGCCGAGCGCCCGGGGCGGCGCCCGGCGCGACGGCTGCCCGGCGAAGGACAACACGGCCTCGGCGGCGTCGGGGCAGATACAGCCGTCACGAACAGTTGCGCGCAACTGTGTCGCCGCAGCGTCGCTGGATAACGCCTTGCGGTGCGGCCGTTCCTCCCGCGACGTCTGGAACGCTTCGGCGGCCGCCAGGATCCTCGCCGCCGGCGACAGGTCGGAACCACTGACCTTGCGGTGATAGCCCGATCCGTCCAGGCGTTCGTGATGGCGAAGCACCAGCCCGGCCATAGCATCGCCCTGGCGACCGAACGAGGCCAGCGCCCGCTCGCCGTAATAGGCGTGCAGCTGAGCGGCGTCCCGCTCACGGACCGACAGCGGACCGTTGCGCATCCAGGTTGCCACCGGCACCACCAGTTCGCCGATGTCATGGATGCAGCCCGACCAGCGCAGCGCGCGGACGTCGGCGGCCGGCAGCCCGATCCCTGCCCCCGCTCCCTCGGCCAGTTCCGCCACCATCCGCGAATGGCCTTGCGTGAACGGCATGCGCATGTCGATCATGTCGGCGATGGCGAGGAAAGCCTCGTCACAAGCCGCTTCGTCCAGCGTCACCGGCGGATCGGGCTCCAGCGCCAAAATCGTCTCGCGGTCGACGGTCGCGCCGATGCCTTCCATCAGCGCCGTGGCGTTAGTGGAGACGAGCCGGGCCAGTTCCGCCTCGTATGGACCATCGCACCGGCTTGCGATGGTTTCGGCCATCGCGTCGATGCCCACGGCATCGCTGAGCGCAATGGCATCCTGCGCCAAAGTGATCAGGCGCACGGCCGGCAGGACGTTCTGGCCGCTCAGCCCGCGCGGCAGGCCCTTGCCGTCCCAGCGTTCGTAGATCTGTCCAAGATTGCGCCGGATCTCGTCGGACAGGCCCAGCCGCTCGCCGATCCGCTGCGCTACCTCGCAATGCGCGGTGAGGACCGGGCGGGCCACGGTAAGCGCCTGCGACATCGCGGCCTCGATTGCCTTGGCCTGCGCGTCGGGATCGAGATCGTAGTAGAGCCGCTTAAAGGCCTGCACGAAGACCCTGCCCAGTTCCGCACGGTTGCCCATGTCGAGACCGACGAGATCCTGACGGAGCGCGATTTCGTCGCCGAAGGTGGCCGACAGAAGGTCGGTGTCGGCATTGCAGCCGACATAGCGCAGCATCGACTGGTGGTAGGCATTGCGCCGAATCTCATCGGAAAGGCCGGCAAGCTCGGCGATCCGCATCGCAAGCACGCAGGATTTCAGCGCGAAGTCGCGAGAATGGCCAGTGGCAAGGTCCGAAGCATAGGCGAGGACCATCATGAAGTCCGCCCGGCGCATCGAGACTTCTGTCATCGCACACTCCCAATCCGCACACATGCTATCCCGGCGCGCCCCTAACACCTAGGGCAAAAGTCGCAAGCCGCCTGCTGCACAAAAGCAGCGACCCGTTTGGGGCCGTAAACGGACTGTCGGCTTTGCGCTGTGGTATGCCGAAAAGCGACATTTCAGGCTGGCTGGATTGGCGTCGAAAGCGGCGCGACCTCTTGTTCCAGCGCCCACTTGACTTGGTGCAATGGTCGAGAAATCTGGCTGTAGGATTTTCCTCATATTTCTAGAACTTCTGCCCATGCCAGGCGTAAGCTCCGCTTAACAACAACGGCAGTTTTTTCGGCGTTTACAATGTCCGGCCGAAGTCGGAAGTTGCCCTCAACAAGAGCATGTCCGCCGGTCGTGCCATCGCCAGATCGCCGCCGCCACGCATGCCAACGGAGGGTTTTCCTTATGAACAAGAAGCAGATGAAGCTCGGTCTCTCCATGCGGTACATGGGATACCATGTTGGCTCGTGGCGGCATCCGGATGTACCGGCGGATGGCGCCTCTCTCTTCCAATCGTTTCTGGAAGTGGCGCAGACAGCCGAACGCGCCAAGTTCGACATGCTGTTCCTGGCGGACGGTATAGGCGTCCGGCTGGACGACAAGCCCAAGGGATCGATGTGCAGATCGCGCCACAACGTGGAACTGGAGCCGCTGACGCTCCTTTCAGCCTTGGCCCCTCTTACCCGCAACATCGGCCTGGTAGCCACGGCGTCGACGACCTACAACGAGCCCTATCATATTGCGCGCAAATACGGCTCGCTCGACCAGATCAGCGGAGGCCGCGCCGCCTGGAATGTGGTGACCTCCTGGTCGGATCAGGAGGCTTGGAACTTCTCGATGAGCAAGCAACTCGATTACGACACCCGCTATGAGCGCGCGCACGAGTTCGTCGAGGTGGTCACCGGTCTCTGGGACAGCTGGGACGAGGACGCGTTTCTTCTCGACAAGGAATCCGGGGTCTTCTACGACGAAAAGAAAATGCATGTCCTCGACCACGTAGGCAAGCATTTCTCCGTCCGCGGACCGTTGAGCGTCCGACGCTCGCCGCAGGGTCGGCCGATCCTGGTGCAGGCTGGCGTATCGGAGCCCGGTCAGCAGATCGCGGCCCAGTACTGCGACATGGTCTTCATGGCCAAGAACGACCTCAAGTCCGCTCAGGACTACTATTCTTCCGTCAAGGACAGGTTGGAGCACTTTGGTCGCAAGAGGAGCGACCTCCTCATGATGCTCGGCCTGACACCCATCGTCGGCCGCACCCGCGAGGAAGCGCAAGAGAAATACGAACAGCTCGAGGCGCTCATCGATCCGATCGTTGGCCTTTCGATGCTCTACCGATCGTTTGGCGATCTTTCGCATCTGCCACTGGACGGCCCGGTGCCAAAGCCGGACCTTGACAAGGTCGGCCTCAGGAGCAGCGCTCAGATGTACTACGACCTCGCCCAGAAGCAGGGCCTGACAATACGTCAGCTCTACAAGAAGATCGGCATGGCCCAGGAGCACAAGACCATCGTCGGAACCGCGGCCGACGTCGTCGATGAGATGGAGTCCTGGTTCGAACAGGGTGCCGCCGATGGCTTCAACATAACGCCGAGCCTTCTCCCACACGGCATCAACGACTTTGTCGAACTGGTTCTGCCGGAACTGCGCAAACGCGGCCGTTTCCGCGATGAGTATGAAGGACGAACTCTCCGCGAGAATCTCGGCCTCCCGGTTCCCGCCAGCCGCTACGAGGGCAAGCCTCCCTTGGATGAGCGTCTCGCCAGCTAAGTTTGATTGGACGAGAATCGGATATGCAAACGAACACCAGCCAAGACACGCTCTTTACTGAGGACGCCGCTCGCCAGCCGATCGAGGAGGGCGATCCAGCGAACGATAGCCGTCTCTTCCGCAGGTGTCTCGGCCTTTACGGGACAGGTATTGCGATCATCACCACGGAGATGGAAGAGCAGCGGGCCGCCGTCACCGTCAACTCCTTCGCTTCCGTGTCACTCGATCCGCCGCTGGTGCTTTGGTCCATTAGTCGCGCCTCACGCAGCTATCCGTTGTTCACGAACAGCAAGCGCTTTGCCGTAAACATCCTCGCCTCGACGCAGATGAATGTCTCCAGACATTTCTCGAGCAAGGTCGAGGACAAGTTCGCGGATGCCTCATGGTCGACTGGCGAGTTCGGCTCCCCCTTGCTTCACGGTTGTCTGGCGCACTTCGAGTGCGAAACCTACTCGCAGGTCGAAGGCGGCGACCATACGATCCTGATCGGTCTTGTGCGCCGCGCCAGTCGCTTCGAGGGGGAGCCGCTGCTTTTTGCCCAAGGCCAGTACAGCGTCGCCTACTCTCACCCGGAGGTTTCGCCATCGCCTGAGGTCGGCGGCTTGACGCCCGAGACTTCCACCGAGGGAACGATCATTCCTCAGATATTCGAAGCGCACCATCTCCTTTCGGCCGTTTTCGACGAGCACCGCCATGCCGAAGGTCTCGATATCTCGGTGGCCCGGGTGATTGCCTGCGTATACGACATGCCGGGCCTGAAGACGGACCAGGTGGCGCGGGTCACATATCTCGGTCAGCGGGACACGGAGGACGCCTTGGCCACGCTTGTTGAGCGCGGGATGCTCGTCAGCTCGGCCGACGGCCAGTTGATCCTCACCGAAGCCGGGCGGCATAGGCGCGAGGCGATCCGGACGCGTTGGCAGAATTTCCAGAAAGATCAGCTGGAGGGCATACCGGAGGCGGACATTCGCGCCACCCTCCGAACTCTCTCGAAGCTGATTTCCCAGAACCGACCGGCGAGATGATGAACTGGGACTACATTGTCATAGGTGCGGGTTCGGCGGGCTGCGTGCTCGCCAACAGGCTGAGCGCTGACCCGTCGACAAAAGTACTGCTGCTGGAGGCCGGCGGCAGCGACAAGAGGTTGAACATCATCATGCCCGCGTTGGCGTTCAAGGCGATGGCCGACGAGCGCACCAACTGGAAGTTCATGACCGAACCGGATCCGACCCGGAATAACCGCCGGGACATGATGCCCCGTGGCAAGGGACTCGGCGGCTCCAGTTCGATCAACGCGATGTTCTATGTCCGCGGAAACCGAGGCGACTACGACCATTGGGCGCAACTGGGGAACCGGGGCTGGTCCTATGACGAAATCTTGCCTTATTTCAAAAAGGTCGAGGGCAACAGGGACGGCGTGACCGATATCTACGGTAAGGACGGCCCGGTTGTCATCAGCGCTGTCCGTAAGCCTCCCAAGCTTGCCTACGTCTTCGTCGAAGCCATGAAGGAACTAGGCTATCCGCACAATCCCGCCTACAACGCCGAACCCACCGACGGCGCGGCCATCATCCATGTCACGCAGCACATGGGGACTCGTTTCAGCGCGGCCAGAGGCTACCTTGACCCGATCAAGAAGCGGCCTAACCTGAGGATCGTAACAGGCGCGGTGGTGCGCAGGATCGTGTTCAACGGACGCCGCGCGGCGGGCGTCGAGTTCGATGCCGGTGGCAAGACGCGGATTGAGCAGTGCGTCGGCGAGGTCCTCCTGTCAGCGAGCGCGGTCAATTCGCCGAAGCTCCTGATGCTCTCCGGCATCGGTCCGCAGGAGCAGCTTCGGGAGCACGGCATCGAAGTGCTGCACGACAGCCCCGGCGTGGGCCGGAACCTCCAGGAGCATGCCAGCACGCAAGTGAAGGCCTACGTCAACGTCAAGACCGCGAACCAGGAGTTCAACCTCCTGGGAAAACTGAAATACGGCGCTCAGTTCCTCCTCGACCGCTCAGGTTACGCCACCTACACCTACACGGGCGTAGGTCTCATCAGGACCAGACCAGAACTCGAATATCCCGACATCCAGTACCATTTCGGGGCCTTTTCGGCGAACTACACCCATGATGGCATTGAGATGCAGAAGGAGGCCGCGATCAATCTCCAGCCCAACGTCAACAATTCGCGAAGCCGGGGCTATCTCGAATTGCGATCGGCCGACCCATACGAACAGCCCAAGATTCAGCTGAACCTTTTGAGCGACCGCTACGACATCGAGACGTTGATGGCTGGCGGCAGGATAGCCCGCGCCGCGCTGAACTCGAGAGCGTTCGCGCCATACGTCACCGGCGAGTTCAAGCCTGGCAAGGATGTGCAAACGGACGATGAGTGGATCGCCTATATGCGCGAGAACGCGAGCGGCAGCTACCATCCGTGCGGCACATGCAAGATGGGCATCGACCCGATGGCCGTCGTGACACCGGACCTCAAGGTCATCGGCGTGGAGGGCCTGCGCGTCGTCGATTCCTCCATCATCCCGCAGATACCGAGCTGCAATCTCAATGCCATCAGCATGGCGATCGGAGAGAAAGGCGCCGATCTGATCCTTCAGAAACAAGCCGCCTACGCGACGGCATGATTTGACAGGTGATTGGGGCACGGAAGCATGACCGCCGCTCCAGTTTCGAGTGATCTGACAAATGACCAAAGAGCCCGTGTCAAAGACCTTCGTTTTCTACATCGTGCCCGAATTCACCATGCTTGCGTTTGCGTCCGCGATCGAAGCGTTGCGTTTGGCGAATGCGGTCATGGGGGAAGAAGTCTATCGATGGCGGATCGTCACCGTGGACGGTAACCCCGTGCGATCCAGCTGCGGATTGTCGGTTTCACCTGATCGCTCTGTTGCTGCAGAGCGTTCGAGCACACGAGCGGAGCGGTCGAATATGATCGTGGTCTGCACGGGCTGGCACGTCGAGCATGCGGTGGACAAATCTGTCGCGGGGTGGCTGCGCCAAAGCCGGAATTTCGGCATTCCCGTGGCGGGAATCTGTACAGGTGCGCACATCCTCGCGAATGCTGGAATGTTGGCTGGGAGGCGCTGCACCATCCACTGGGAGAACCTTCCAATCTTCAGAGAGACGTTTCCGTCTGTCATTGTCGGCAGCGGCCTCGTCGAAAGCGACGACGACATCCATACCTGCGTTGGCGGGACGGCCTCCTTCGATATGATGCTCCACTTTATTGAAAAGGACTGCGGCCGACGAGTGGCGCTGGCGATATGCGAACAGGCAATTGTCGACCGTATAAGGGAGCCGTTTGAACGGCAGCCCAGTCCGTTGAGGACATTGGGCAGCGTTAACCCGCTTGTGCTGTCGGCCGTTCAGTTCATGGAAGACAGTATCGCGGATCAGACGGGTATCACGGCGGTGGCGAGGCACATCAACCTTTCCCGTAGGCAGATGGAGCGTCTTTTCGCCAGAGAGCTCGCGACATCTCCCTCCCGCTACTTTCTCGAGCTTCGACTGGATCGAGCACGGCTGATGCTCCTGCAATCAAACATGGCCATCATCGACGTGGCCGTAGCGTGCGGCTTTGTCTCAGGGTCCCATTTCGCCAAGTGCTACAAGGCATTCCATGGCGTCTCCCCGCAGCGGATGCGAACGCAGCGCCCACGAAGTGCCTACGTTCCTTCTCTCGGACGGGCTGGATCGCGCGCATCTTTGGGACGCATGGTATGACTGAACGCGCTCGACCGGTCCATTGCCGCGGAGCGCACTGGTCTACCTGGCGGCAATAGATCCGCGATGGTCGTTTTCTGCTCGGCTAACGTCGATCGCGTCGTCAACCGCGGCCGGGCTGTGACGGACGCGAAACACAGCGGAAAGGAGGCTGGCTCAATGGGAACCATAGTCGGAATCAGCGGTAATTTCAGCCGCCCTTCGAAGACCCGGAGAATGGTGGAGACGATTGTCGACGCAGCGGCGAGAGAATTGAATTGGGGCTCCCAGGTCTTCGACCTGGTGGATGCCGGACCGTCCCTTGGCGCCACTTTTGGAAGGAAGAACGCGCCGCCTGAAATCGACAGAATTTGGATGGCGATCGAAACATGTGATGCACTCGTGGTCGGGTCACCGGTGTACAAGGCATCCTACACAGGCCTGCTGAAGCATCTGTTCGATGTGCTGGACATGAACGCTCTTCGCGAGCGTCCGGTTCTGGTCGCCGCGACCGCCAAGGCACCGAGCCACGAATTGATGATCGACCACCAGTTTCGACCCTTGTTTGCTTTTTTTCGAGCGGTCGTCGTACCCGGGTCTGTCTATGCGCTGGACCACGATTTCGGGCCGGAGAACGAACCGACCGAGGGACTGCGTCAGCGGATCGCGGCGGCCGTGGGAACGCTTGTCGCCGCGGTGCGCTGAGCTCGAATGCTGGAACGGCTTGGCTCAGCCTTCATGAAGTCCGCCAATCGCTTTGACCTCGAGGAATGCCTCGAAACCGAATTCCCCGCATTCGCGACCGTTGCCCGACTGCTTGAAGCCTCCGAACGGCGCGGACGCATCCCAGGCCGGGTGGTTGATCATCACCTGTCCGGCGCGAAGTTTCGAGGCGACGCGTTTGGCCGCGCCGAGATCCTTCGATTGCAGATAAGCGGCGAGGCCATAGGGAGTGTCGTTGGTGATCTCGATCGCCTCATCGACGCTGTCATAGGGGATGAGGCTGACAACCGGGCCGAACATCTCCTCTCGAGCCACGGTCATCTCCTCCGTCACATGGCCGAACACCGTCGGCCTCACGAAATATCCTCGGTTCAGCGACGACGGCCTGCCGGACCCGCCGGTCACGAGGGTTGCGCCTTCCCGATCCGCGGATTCGATCAGAGAATTGACGCGCTCGAACTGTCGTTCGTTCATCACCGGGCCGAGCATGGTAGCCTCGTCGTTCACGTCGCCGATAATCACGGATTCGGCCGCCCGCTTCGCGATCCCGATTGCCTCGTCGTGCAGTTGCCGAGGCACGAGCATGCGCGTCGGCGCGGTGCATGACTGGCCCGCGTTGCGGTAAGCGCCGAGAACTCCCTTGGTCACGGCCGGCTCCAGATCGACATCCGGCATCAGGATGTTGGCGGAGTTTCCGCCGAGTTCCTGATGGACACGCTTGACGGTGTCGGCGGCGTTCCTTGCGACTTGAACGCCTGCACGGGTGGATCCCGTGAATGACACCATGTCGACATCCGGATGGCTCGACATCGCTTCGCCGACCGTGGGCCCGTCACCGTTGATCAGGTTGAAGACGCCGGGCGGCACGCCGGCATCGTGGAGCACTTCGGCAAACAGCATCGGGCTGATCGGCGCGTATTCGCTCGGCTTCAGCACGATCGTGCAGCCGGTCGCCAGCGCCGGCATTACTTTCGTGACGATCTGGAGAACCGGGAAGTTCCATGGTGTGATGAGAGCGCAGGCGCCGACCGGTTCGAACGCCAACAGCGTCCGGCCGGCCAGCCGCTCGAATTCGTAGTGCTCGAGAATGCGGATGGTATCGGCTATGTGCGCCCTCGACCCGGCGATCTGGGCCTGCCGCGCGAATGTGATCGGCGCGCCCATCTCGAGTGTCGTCAGTTGCGCAAACTCCTCGGCGCGCTCATCGAACAGCGCAAGCACGCGCCGAAGCATCTCCAGGCGTTCCTCGCGCGAAGAGTGACCATAGGTGCCGAAGGCTTTCCGGGCAGCTACGACTGCCGCGTTGACGTCCTCCGTTGTGCCCATCGCGATGCTTCCGGCGGGTTCTTCCGTCGCCGGGTTGATGACGACCCTCTGCGGCCTGTCTCTTGCAGGAACGAAGCGGCCGTCGACGTAGAAATGGTCGAGATACTTCAAGATCTCTGTGCCTCTTTGATTGCTCCTGCGGCCGCCGGCGGAAGGGCATGCCGGGGGACCAATGCCGTGAAGACGTCCTGCATTTTTATCAACCCGGCCGGAATGCCGTCCCTGACGACGACGAAGGTCTTGCTGAGATCGCCTTGCGAACGCGCCATCACCGTTTCGAGATTGTCGTCCACATCGACCTGCCCCGATGTGCCGGACTTGACGATGATACCCGGCACCATCACAGATTCCGCACGGAGCACGCGTGCCCGATTTATGTCGTTCACGAACTTCTCGATGTAAGCGTCGGCTGGATTGAGGATGATGCTCTGCGGCTCACCTTGCTGGACCACCACGCCGTCTTTCAGGATCACCAGGTAATCGGCGATCTTGAGCGCTTCATCCAGGTCGTGGGTGATGAAGACGATCGTCTTGGAAAGCTCTTCCTGAAGTTCGAGCAAAAGGTTCTGCATGTCCGTTCGCATGAGAGGATCAAGCGCTGAAAACGCCTCGTCCATAAGCATGACATCGGAATTGGAAGCCAGCGCTCTCGCGATTCCCACGCGCTGCTGCATGCCACCGGAGAGCTGGTGCGGATAGTGGTTCTCGAACCCCTTGAGGCCGAGCCGCTCCAGCCATTTGATCGCGTTGTGATGGGCATCCAACGCGCTGTCGCCTCTGACGCGTTGCGCCATCTCGACGTTCTGGAGAACCCGCATATGCGGCATCAGAGCGAAGTTCTGGAACACCATCGACATCCGAAACCTGCGCAGCTCCCGGAGCGCTGCCCCAGCGAGGCCCGCCACATTGATGCCGTCGAGGAGGATTTCGCCGGCGGTAGGCTTGATGAGGCCGTTCAGATGGCGGATCAACGTAGACTTTCCCGAACCCGAAAGACCCATGATCACGGTGATGTCGCCGCGGCGTATGTCAACGTTTATGTCCTGAAGCCCAATGACATGGTTGTGTTTCTCCAGAAGCTCGGCCTTGCTCATACCGCCCTGGACCTTGGACACCATGGACTGCGGATCGGTACCAAAGATCTTGTACAGGTTCCGGATGGAAATCTTCGGTTGCTCGGTCAACGGCTTTCTCCCCGGGGCTGGAGCGTTCCATTGACGCGTGCCATCGAGGCCTTGCTCACCCTGTCGAAATTGATGGCCAAGAGCACGATGCCGAGGCCCGCGACCAGTCCGACGCCTAGTTCGAGGTTGTTGATGCCGCGCAGGACGAGGACGCCCAGCCCCGGAGCCGACACCAGAGATGCGATCACGACCATCGAAAGCGCCATCATGATTGTTTGATTGACGCCCGCCATTATGCTCGGAAGCGCCAGCGGCATCTCCACCTTCGCCAGCTTCTGCCAGCGGTCCATGCCAAAGGCATCTGCGGCTTCGCCGACATTGCCGTCAACCATACGGATGCCGAGGTTCGTGAGCCGAATTACCGGAACGACGGCATAAAGAATGATGGCAATCCCGTAGAGCTTCGACTCGGTGACCGAGAAGAGGAAGATCAGTGGAATGAGGTAAACGAAGGACGGAAGCGTCTGCAGCATATCGAGGACAGGCAGCGAAAGCCGCTCAAACCGGTTGCTCTTCGCCATCAGTATGCCGATTGGTATGCCAATCAGGATGCAGATGAACGTGCAGGTGAAGACGATTGCCATCGTCTGCAGCGCGTAATGAAGGTGGTCGATGAAGCCAAAGAGCAACAAAGTCGTGGCGACCAGGACCAGGATGGACCATGACCGGGATACGAAATAAACAAGCAGCAGAAGCGCGATCACCAGCGCCCACCACGGGACGACTTCGACCACCCTGAGTGAGAAATCCAGAAGCCATGACAGTGGCTGCGTCAGCGGATCGAGCACCGTCTTCAACGCCACCCGCACGTGGAGGAAGCTGCTCTCGATGCCGGCAGTGAGGTCCCTGGTGCGCGGCACGGCGCGACAGGCGTCATGCAGTGCGTCGAGCGAAGGGAACGGAGCGTCCGCCGGAGCCTGCCCGCCCGCATTGGCTTCTTTGCTCTTCTTGAGCAATTCGGCCATGCTCATCGGACCTGTGGTGTCCGAGGCATCGCACCACCCACGAAGTCCGAGCTGATTGAAAAGTCCGTCGTAAAAAGCCATGGGGCGCCTTCAGTCTGGTGTCGGATTGGCGCGCAGCGCGATGCCATCTCGAAACCCAGGATCCACAACAACGGCGATGGGTTCGCAGACAGTATCTGCCCGCGAACCCGGAACGTTACTTCACGATGGCGGTAACCTTCGCCTTGGCGTCCTCGGACAGCCAATTCGGCCAAACGTCCTTGTATTTTGTCAGAAAATACACGGCTGTCTCGTCGGCGGTTGCTTTCTTGTCTTCCTGCCAGGCAAGAAGCTCGTTCATGATCTGGTTGGTGAAGCTCACCTTGCTCATGAGCGCGACCAGTTCAGGGTTCTTGTCATAGAAAGGCTTCGACATCGTGGTCAAAACCGTGGCCTTCGGCCAACCGGTCTTGCCTGGGGTCGGGCAATTGGCCGTGGCGTTGCACTTCGCCTTGTCCTTGTCGACGGGCCCCATGTCGACCTCTACCATCTTGTACTTTCCGAGGACCCCCGTGGGAGCCCAATAGTAGCCGAACCAAGGCTCCTTCGCGGTGTAGGCCGCGGCGATCGAAGCAGCAAGCGTCTCGCCTGAACCATGGTTGAAAACCTCGATCCCATGCTTCTCAAGTTCGAAGGCTTTGATCAGGTTGTCATTCGAGGTGCGGCAACCCCAACCGACCGGGCAATTGTTGAACCGGGCGCCCACGAGCTTCGGGTTGGCCAGGATGCCGTCGAGCGTCTTTAACTCGGGATGGGCTTCGGCGAGATAATCGGGTATCAGCCACGCATCGACGCCACCGTCGGAGAGAACGTCGCCCACCTTGACGATTTTGCCCTCCTTCTCGAGCTTGTAATAGATATCCGCGACGCCGGGCCAGACTTCGGTCAGGATGTCGGGCTGTCCCGTTTCGGCGAGCGAAGTGAGCGCCGGAACCGTGGAGGTAGGCACCTTCTTCACCGTGCAGCCATAGCCCTGCTCCATCAGGAAGCTCGAAACGGCGGTCACCACGGCGGCCGAGGCCCAGTTCATTTCGGTGATCGTCACCGTGCCACACGCGGCGCTGGCGGGCGATGCGCCTGCCAGAAAGCTCGCGCCGATCATGCCGACTGCTGCAAGAAGAGATTTCATTTCATTCCCCTTTGGCGAAGTTATGCCTGACCATTCGCGGCGAGCGGCATTGCTGCTGCCTCCCCGCGGCGCGCGATCAGGTCTTTTTTCGGCTTATTAAGCAGGAGGCAGATTACGTCCCGGCGGACAGTTGGCAAGTTGCTTAATTCCTACGCAATGGGTAAGCTGGGCTTTATGCAAAAACTTCGCCACAAGCTGCCGCCGCCCAATCTTCTAATCACCTTCGAGGCCGCCGGACGTCAGCTTAGCTTTACCAAAGCGGCGTCGGAGCTGAACGTTTCGCGTGTCGCGGTCAGCCAGCAGATTCATGCCCTGGAGAGATTTCTCGGTGTGCCGCTGTTCGAACGGCTGCAACGTTCGGTTCGGTTGACAAGGACAGGAGAGAGGTATCACCGCGCCATCTCCGAGGTCCTTGAACGAGCGCTGCGCGCGACGCTCGAAATCAGCCGGCGCTCCGACACCAACGTCGTCAATGTTGGCGCCACGCCGGGTTTCATGACCTATTGGCTATCACCGAGACTCGGTGAGTTCAGGGCGATCCACCCCGACATCGAACTGAGGTTTATCGTCTCAGACAGCAACTTGCAGTTCGAGGACAACATGGACCTCGCGATCCGGTACGGCTCCCCACCGTTTGATGACGCCGAGACGACATTCCTTGTTCGGCAAGAGATAAGTCCTACCTGCGCCAATACATTTCTTCCCGCGGGCACGATGCTCGAGCCGTCCGAACTCCTGACCTATCCCCTCATTCACCTGGAAGGTCCATATGACGAACATACCAGGTGGTCGACTTGGCTACGTGTTCACGGACTCGATTTGGCAAGAGCGAAGGCCGGAATAACCGTGAATTCCTATACGAACCTGGTTCAGGCCGCGCTCGAAGGTCAGGGATTTGCCTTGATCGGCCCGCCGCTGGTTCAGAGATTCCTCTCGAACGGGACGCTCATTCAACCCGTCAATGCCAGGCCCGTGATCCGTCATGCTTTTCACCTCTTGCTTCCCCGGCTATCAATCCCGTCCGCTGCCGCCCAGGCCTTCGCGGATTGGATCAAAGGTTCCTTCCCAGCGAGGAAGGCAGGCATTGAGGGGACGATTGAATTGGAGTGAGCCCAAGGGCCCGTCGCAGACTGAATTGCTGAAATTTGTATCGGCAGATCTAGAAACGACAATCAAAGTGGACGGCGTATCGCAGGAGGACGCGCTCGGCCGCCGGTCGCCGCGATCCCCTTCCACTTCGTCTGGTGGGCCTCAGGAGCCCGCCATAAGTCAACAAAATCAAAGCAATGCGCGGAGTTCGCCACCCTGGATCTGGCTAACGGAAGCAAGAAATATGCACTAAGTCATTGATAAATAACGGTCATGGTGGGCCCGGAGGATGTATAAAAATCTTTGATTTTATTGAGTTTCTCGCGGACGAAAATCAGAAATCCTCCCGTATCGTCCCGTATGGTCCCGTGACGCAATACAGTCGACTTTAGCTAACCCCGTCCTTTGCAAACATACGCGGCCTTTGAAGCCATAATCTAAAATGACCGCAATGGGCCGGGTAGTGTGCTGAGAGTTCTGCAAATTCGCTGCGAGAGGGCGGTCATGGCAGGCTGGTGATTGTTCACGTCACCGATTCCCGCGAAGGAACGCCACCATGACCAAGACTGAAGATAAATCCGCCATAGCCGCCGTCAAAGACATTCTGCTTTCGAACCCGGATGGATTGCACGAGGTGATCCGTGCGGTGATGCAGGAGGTGCTCGAGGCCGAGATGGACGAGGCGCTGGGTGCTTCGAAGAGTGAGCGCACGCCGGAGCGGCTCGGCTATCGCTCTGGCTATTACGGCCGCACCCTTGTCACCCGTGTCGGCAAGCTTGAGCTGCGGGTTCCGCAGGACCGGGCGGGCCGCTTCTCCACCGAATTGTTCGAGCGCTACCAGCGTTCCGAGCGCGCCTTGGTGGCCACCCTTGCGGAGATGTACGTGCAGGGCGTGTCGACCCGCAAGGTGAAGGCGATCACCGAGGAGCTGTGCGGTCATGCCTTCTCCGCCTCGGCGATCTCGGCCATCAACAAGCGGCTGGACGAGAGCCTGAAGGCCTTTGCCGAGCGGCCGCTTCAAGAGCCCTTTGCCTATCTCATCCTCGACGCTCGCTACGAGAAGGTGCGTGAAGCCGGCATCGTCACGAGCCAGGCGGTGCTGATTGCGGTCGGCATCGACTGGGACGGGCGGCGCCAGATCCTGGCTGTGGAGATGGCCAATCGCGAGAGCCGTTCGGCCTGGAAAGACTTTCTCGTGGCGCTGAAGGCGCGCGGCCTCAAGGGCGTCGAGCTGGTCGTGTCCGATGACCATGCCGGCCTCGTCGCGGCAATCGGCGAGGTGATCCCGGAAGCTGCCTGGCAGCGCTGCTACGTGCACTTTCTCAGGAACGCGCTCGATCATCTGCCGAGGAAGCATGGCGACGACTGCCTGCAGGAGCTGCGCTGGCTCTACGACCGGCGCGATCTCGCCGAGGCCAACGCCGATCTCGCCGCATGGCTGTCCAAATGGTCGGGCCGCTATCCAAGGCTGACAATGTGGGTGGAGGAGACCATCGAGCGCACGCTGACCTTCTTTTGCCTGCCGCGCCAGCACCACAAGCATCTCAAGTCCACCAACATGCTCGAACGCCTCAATGAGGAAATCCGCCGGCGCACCTATGTCGTACGCATCTTCCCCAACGCCGAAAGCTGCCTGCGCCTCGTCAGGGCGCTGGCCGTCGAGACCAACGAGAACTGGATGGAGGCCAACCGCTACATCAACATGGACGACCTGCGCGAGCACAAGAAGCTCGCTCTACGCCAAGCCGCATGACCAGCAACAGGGCCGCCCCTTTTTGCAGAACTTGACGCACACAACCGGGCCATGAGCGGACAGTCAGCTTTCGGGTCTTGGCGATTGGATAACTGCCGTGCGCGGCGGGCACTTCCGAATGGCAGGAAGCGCCCAATTGAAGACGTTCAGGTAGTCAATCCATGGTCCCGAAAGCAGCCAAAGCGCGCTCCCGACACCGTCGCGATAAAGGCTCGCAGGTCGGCCAGCATCAGTTCCGGCTCTTCCAGCGCGGCGAAATGCCCGCCCCGCGGCATGTCGGTCCAATGCACGATGTTGTAGGTTTTCTCCGCGAACGAGCGCGGCGGCGGCAAGAACACCGGATCAGGAAAGGCCGCAACGCCGGTCGGCACCTGGATGCGGGTGCCGGCCGGAAGCATCAGCGACCCCTCAATCCGGCTGCCGTAGTAGATCCAGGTTGCAGTCACGAACGATGCCGGCGCGATGTAGAGCATGATGTTGGTGAGGAGTTCCTCCTCGGAAAACTTGCTCCATATGTCCGGGGCGCCATCGGCGGTTGTCGGAAGATCGGCCCACTTGCCGAACTTTTCGAGTATCCAGCCCGCCGCTCCGACCGGGCTGTCGGCCATCGCGACGCCAAGCGTCTGCGGACGTGTTTCCTGCTCGTGAAAGTAGGCCCTCTCCCAATCGGCAATCGCGGCCCGCTTGGCGGCGAAGGACTTCTCCTCGTCGGTCGTCGGAGCGGCATCCTCCGCACGCACGGTCATCATGTTAATATGGATGCCGAGCAGAGCGTCCGGTCGATCATGCGCTGCCCAGGCCGCGATGCCGTGGCCCCAATCGCCCCCTTGAACGAAATACCGCGCGTCGCCGAACAGTTGGATCATCAGCCCATGCACGAGCGCAGCAGCCCGCCGCGGGCCGATCGGGCGCGTGATCGGGTTGGAGAACGCGAAGCCAGGAAGCGAGGGGACGACAACATCGTGCCCGTCCGCTGCGAGCGGCTGCAACAGCCGCTCGAACTCGAGATACGAGCCCGGCCAGCCGTGGAGAAGCAGTACGGGCGGCTTGGAGCCGTCACCCTTCACATGAACGAAGTGGAGGTGCTCGCCTTCCACGTCGGCCGTGAAGTTGGGCAGCGCGTTAAGGCGCCGTTCGACCGCACGCCAGTCGTAGCTGTCCCGCCAATAACCGGCGAGTCGCTTGAGGTCATCAACCCCGACCCCCGCCGACCAGCCTCCCGCATCCGGCAGCTGGCTCCAGTCATAAGCCTCGACCTTGGCTCTGATCGTGGCGAGCCGTTCGTCAGGAATGTTTATTATGTAGGGTGAAATCATGATGTTCTCCGCTTAAACGGCTGACGACGTTGACCGCCGAAGGGTAATACCGACTGAACTGAAAGCTGCGCACAACGTTTCCTGAAACGCCATCCTTTTTGCGAACGGCGCCACGGCAAAACGTCTGCTATGCAGGTCGGCGTTGCCGTAGGCGCAATGTCCGCTTTGCACCCTTTCCGGACTTCCCCCCAAGGCCAGAACAAACGTCCGCTTTTAAGATCTCCAACGGCGCATTCGAATGACCGATTTAGGCGCATTGCTGACGGGCAGCAGGGGCCGAAAGCGGGGCCGCCCGCTCGCTGCCGCTACGAGCTTAGAACGGCTTAGAACCAAGGCGGGGAATCTCTACGAAGTCGCCCCAGCGTCTTCCAACATCGCGAGGAATAACCGGTGTTTGTCAGGCACACCTTTGAGCACGCGCTCGCCCTGATCTGAGAAACGGAGGCCTGAGCCCGCTACCAAGTCCCTCACGGTCTGAGAGGTCAAAACCATTCCCCCCTCCGCTGAACTCATGATTCTTGCTCCCGTGTGGATAGCGAGGCCTGTTACGTTGGCCCCAACAATCGCACATTCCCCGACGTGGACACCCGCTCGAACGTCGATCTCAAGCTGCTTCACCGCGGCGGCAATGGTGAGGGCGCATCGTACCGCCCGCGCGGGTCCGTCGAACAGTGCCAAGAAGCCATCACCGGCAACCGTGAACTCCTCGCCGCGGTAGCGTGCGATTTCCTTGCGCACGATGTTGTAATAAGAGGTCAGCGTATTGCTCCATGACTGATCCCCGTCCCTCGCCAATTGGTCCGTCGATGACACGACGTCGAGGAACAGTATGGCGGCTAGTTTTCGGTCAGACGCAACCTCCGGCGTCACACCGGTCAGAAACGACTGAATGTCAGCCAAAATCGTATCCATATCCTTGGCGACAAAGGTGTGTGTGTCCCCGGGATACTCCTTCATCTCTGCTTGAGGTATGCGCCGCGCCATGTCGCGCGCGGCTTCAACCGATGCAACCGGATCCTGAGTCCGGTTCATGACCAGCGTTGGGACTGAAATCGTGGGAAGGATGTTCCGGATATCGATGTCCCGGTTCATCGCTTCGTAGGCTGCATGCGCGGACGGGCTTGCAGCGGCCCTCATATGACGAGCGAAGGCATCGACCACCGTTTGATCGACAGTACGCCCGAGCCCGACTCCTGCTCCACGGATGTATTCGTCTGAGGGGCCGTTCTCGGCCATATCCTTGATAAGCTGATCGTACGCCTCGGACGACATGCCCCATGGGTGATCATCCGAAGTACACCAACGAGCTTGCGTGCCCCAGACGATCAGCGATCTCACGCGGTCCGGGTTCAAGGCAGCGAACAAGCTCGTCATCGAGCCCCCCTCCGAAACACCGAAAAGGCTGGCGCGCTCCACCTTCTCCGCATCTATCACCGCCCGGATGTCGTCGGCCCGTTCCTCAAGTGTCGCCATTCGGATTGGGCGATCGGACAGCCCCGTTCCACGCTTGTCGAACTTGATGACCCGGCAGAACGCCCCAAGCTTCTCGAAAAACAGAGCGCGAAGTGGCATCTCCCATTCCAGATCGAGGTGGGATGCCGTTCCCGGTGCCCAGACAAGGTCAACTGGACCACTGCCCCAGACCTGATATGCGATGGCCACGTCTCCACTTCGCGCGTACTTCGTTCGGGGTGTCATCTCTTTGCCTTTTCGTGGAAAGGGGACACTTACTCACGCTGAGTCGCGGCCCCGGCGATCTGCAAATGTTGGCCCGCTCCTTTCGTCTTCCGGAGGGCGTTCGACCTGCTGTAGTGTGGCATAAGTTACCTTAGGTTCCCACTACATCGGGGGGTTTCCTCCAACGTAATCGATGGCAACGTCTGCTTTCAGGCGGTGTCAGAGCCTACTTAAATGGCCGACTTGCGGGCGCAAAGCGGTCGTTCAGTATCCGCAATGCTCAAAGCGGCCTCGGTTAATTGCGCTCTTGCGTTGAGGGTCCCCGCTCCGCGTCGACCACGCTGCGTGGAGACAGGCAAATTGCAGTCCAGTGGTTAGACGATTAGAAATTAAACTTATCGGATTCGGCTCAAATCCACGGCAAACACCCCCGCTCTTCCATTCAGGGAACCGTCATTGGCGAATAGTGTTCGGGAAACGAACCAATCCACAGAAATATTTTGTTGGTATTTTTGTTGGTTCGAGCTGCCACGAGACGATAGTCAACTATCTGGAAACAAAACCAAATTTCCTGTACTTGGATTCCGCCTCTGGCACCATTCCTTTTTTGTCCAGCCCGGAAGCTCCGGTTCTAGGCAGTGCGAAAGGGAGTTGGCACGCAATCCGTGTCTATCCCCGCATGATGCGATAGACAGTTGCATCACCCTCCACACCTCGAAGAGGCGCGTCAAAAGGCACGACACGAAGGCCGGCAAGCATTTCGCTAACCCCGGGCGCGGAATGGAGCGCCTCGGAAATGCAGACCTGTCCGGCTTCCGCCAAGGACTGCACGCGCGCGGCGACATTCACGGTCTGGCCGAAATAGTCGAGGTTGTCGTTGAGCGTCACGGCAATCGACGGTCCACAGTGGGCACCGATCTTCAGGATGATCCCCGGCCCGTCATGGTCGCCGTTGAAGCGATCGATTTCTTCAAAGATGTGGAGTGCAGCCGAAATTGCATCCGACGGCTGCGAGAATGCAGCCATCACCGCATCCCCAATCGTCTTGACCACCGCTCCGGAATGTTGCTGAACCGCCGCGTTGACCAGAGCGAAATGCTCGCGGACCAACGCATAGGCGTTGAGGTCACCCAGGCGCTCATACATGGCGGTCGAACCCTTGAGGTCCGTGAACAGGAAGGTGATCTGCCGGATACCGAGCCCCTCCTTCTCGTCGACACGTTCGGACCGGAAGAGCTGGCGGAAGGTTTGCCGCGCAAGCAGCGCTCCACCGGAAACATAAGGGTCGAAATCGAGCGCCGGCTTGTTAGTCAGCGCGACAAGCTCGGGCGGCCAGTTGATGGCAAGCAACGAACCTCGCACCGGCCCCCTGTTCGTTACCTCGATGACAATCGGACCAGGTGGCACGGCGGGCAACGCCGGCAAGAAGCGTTTGCCGTCATAATCAATCTTCAGAAGCGTCGGCGCCAATGCCGGATCACCTGATATCGGCACAGCGAATGCGGCCTGCGTCTGCACGTTGACGCCCGCAAGGGCGCCCGGTCCGAGGTCGGCGCGGAGCGCTGTGGTGGTGCCGGGCGGCAGAAACGTCATGCCCCGAACGAAGCCGCGCAGAACGTCAAGAAAGCGAAGCCCTTGTCCCGGTAGCCGCCCGTCAGGTCCGAAGTGGAGCTTCCAGTGAAAATCCTCGACAGAGAGCGACTCGGGATCATGGTGCGGCAGGCGGCGCAACTTCGGTGATATCGAGAAGGTGACCTCGATGAAGTCGTCGAGGTCGGTGTCGCCAGACACGTCGCACAGGCCACAGACGTAGTGGGTCTTCAGCGTCCGCAGGGCGCCGAAACTATCGAGCACCATCCCGGACTGGGGACAGAGCACATCCCAACTCATGTCGAACAAGCCACAGCGGGCGGCATGAAGGAAGAGGTCGATTGCTTCAGGCTCGGCAATTGCGCGGTCGCGAGCAAAGGCCAGCGGATTAACACGATAGAGCGAGTAGTCGTCGGCGCTCCTGATCAGCGTCTCGAATTTCGAGATGACGCGTGGACTCCAGGCTCGCGCCTGCTCCACCTTGGTCATCTTGCTTTCGAGAAGACGATCGTTGACTACCGTCACGTCGGATACCCAACCTTGCCTCGCGACAGCCTACTAAAAAACCAGCGCGATGCGAATGGGATTGAGTTTCTTTGTTGTATGACAGTCTTGACAGAGCAGTGCTGCCATCCGATGCCGTTATCCGTTTTCGACGTTCCGAAGCTCGATGATCCAGGACAATGCTCCCGTAAGCGTTGTGGTACCGATGGCCAATGCCAAGCAAACCATCGGCGCAACGCTTGCCAGCACCCGCCGGCAGATTTACCTGGCGCCGGAGATGGTTGTAGTGGACCACGGCTCGAGGGACGGATCGGGTTCGACGCCCGATGTCAGGCTATGTTTTGGGACTCTTGTTCTCCCTTCGAAGCAGGCGCGGGTAAGATAGCGTGGCGCATAATCCCTTGGTTTCAATAGTGGTTCCTGCGCACAACGCTGAGGCAACGCTGGCGCGCGCACTCGATTGCCTTCTCGATCAGGAAATAGCGGATTGGGAGGCGATCATCATCGATGACGCCTCCACGGACCGCACCCCCGCGATCATCGGGCGTTATGTGGAGCACGATGCCCGATTTCGCACGTTGAGCTCTTGCGCGCATAGCGCCGCCGGCGCGCGCAATAGCGGGATTTCGATGGCGCGCGGCCAATGGCTCATGTTTCTGGATGCGGACGATTGGGTGGATGCCAGCTTTCTTGCGAAAATGCTGGCCGCACTGAAAGCCGCTCCCGATGCGGTGGCCGCCTATTGCGGTTCTCGGCGCGTGATGCCCGACGGCGGACTCACCCCATCGAGCATCGCAACGGAAGTTGCGATCCAGCCCTTCGAAACATTCGCCCGCCGGTGTGCCGTCCGCGCTCACGCGCTGCTGGTCGACCGGAAGACTATTGTCGAGTTGGGCGGTTTCGATGTGTCGCTGCGCACTTGCGAGGACTGGGACCTGTGGCAGCGCCTCGCGCGTCTCGGCAAACGTTGGCTGATGGTCGACGAGCCGCTCGCTTTCCATCGGACCAACCCCAACGCACTCACCAGCAATTCGACGCAGATGCTGGCAGATGCGGAAATCGTGATCGCCCGCGGCTTTTCTCCTGATCCGAGGGTCAGGCACCCAGCATCGGCTCACGCCAATGGAGCGATCGACGCGAACGGCCGCACCGCTGCCGAAGCATTGGCGTGGTTCGCGCTATGGAACGCCGCGTCGGATTGTGGCCGCGGATCGCGCTCGATCAACCCGCAGTTCCTGCGCGCACTCCCGGCAGGACGTAAATGGGTGCGTGAGATCGCCAAGGTGGTCTTAGATGGCCTTATGGTAGGAAGCCTATCGGTGCCAGCGCAATTGGCTGCCAGGTGGGACAGGTTCGGCGGCGCCCTCACCGAATTGGTCATCGAACTCGGCAAGGTCTGGGACGACCCCGCAGCGGGTCGCCGTGTCCAGTATCACCTTGAGCAAATGCTTCTTGACTTAGACGACCTTGCTGCGCCGCGCAGATTGGCGCGGACGCTCGGAATTCGCGTCGAAGCTCGAAATCCGACCGCGATCGAATTGCCGGAAGGAATCGATCAAATTTATGCCTATCTGATGGTCGATGGCCGTATCGAGGCTCGCGTGCAGTTCGGCGCACTCGGGAAAGTGACAAGGCGTCATTGGATTGAATTGGCCTCACAGGGCGGCGGTGCCGACAAGTCAAACAGGTTTGCAGCCAACGCATCGTTGTCCAGAGCGGAACGCCGGTCTGATCGGGACAGCCACTTCGGCAAACTCGCGCTATTGGCCGCGGAAGCGCAGGGGCTGGTTCGGTCGAGCGCCGAACCTGCGGAGCCACTTGCAGCACCGCGCCGTAAACACGCCGCGGATGACCACGATAATGATCGCACGTCGTTCTGGAATCGCCATTTCGCGACCGAGGACCCCTGGAACTACGGTTCACCCTATGAGCAGGAAAAATATGAGCGCCAGCTCGAGATTCTGCCTGCCGGTCCCATCGGACGGGCGCTTGAGCTGGCCTGCGCGGAGGGCCACTTCACGCGGCAACTGGCGCCGCGAGTGGGCCATTTGACCGCAACTGACATCTCCAACGTAGCCGTCGAGCGGGCGCGCGCGCGATGCAGCGATCAGCCGAATGTCGAGTTCGGCGTACTGGATTTCTCCGCGGACACGCTTCCGCGTGAGATGGATCTGATCGTCTGCTCGGAAGTGCTCTACTACCTGGATGATCTCGCCGAGTTGCGCCGCGTCGCCAGAAAACTTGTTGAGCCGTTGGCGCCTGGCGGCAGTCTCATCAGCGCACACGCATTCGTGCTCCGAGACAATGTTGAAAGGACGGGCTTCGACTGGAACACATTCGGCGCACAAGCGATCTCGGAAACGCTGGCAGCGACCGAAGGCCTTGTCCTCGAGCAATCGATCCAGACCGAGCTCTATCGCATAGACCGCTTCCGCCGCCTGTCGCCAGACGACGTGGCGACGGAACCGATGATTGATCACGTGCCAATCCGTGCGCCCATCGGTATCGGGGTCGCGCGAAATATCGTCTGGGGCGGAGCACGGGCCTTGCGCCGCGACGTCGCGCGTACCGAACGGCGGCAGCGTATCCCCGTCCTCATGTATCACGGCGTCTCCGATGATGGTCCGGCAGCGCTCGCCCGTTTTCGGCTCACGCCCGCGGCATTCGCCAGCCAGATGGCATGGCTGCGCGCCAATGGCTTTCACGCGATCATGTCCGAGCAGCTGGAATGGTCCATCGCCAACCGTCAACCCTTCGCTGGCCGCCCGGTGCTCATTTCCTTCGACGACGGCTTCCAGAATTTTGCCGACCACGCCTGGCCGATCTTGCGCGCCAACGACCTGACTGCGGAAGTGTTCCTGGTGACGGACTTGGTGGGTCAAAGTGCGCAGTGGGACGCCGTCAGCGGTCCGCCAACGCAACTTATGGACGCCGGAACGGTGCGACGCCTCGCGGGCGAAGGTGCGTTCTTCGGAAGCCATCTGGCGACGCATCGCGCAATCGATGGTCTGTCGACCTCTGACTTGGCCGCCGAACTCTTGCGCTCTCGCATGTTCATCGAACGGTGGACCGGTCGGCCAATCGCGTCGTTCGCGGCGCCCTTCTCTGTCACCGACCGACGGCTTGGACGGCTGGCCAGGGAGTGCGGTTATCGGATCGGCTTCGGCGGCAGACACGGGCCGGCGAACCTCGAGTCCGATCCCATCGACCTTCCGCGCATCGAAATTCGTGGGGATCGCTCGCTCGCCGACTTTGTTGTCCGTCTCGAGGCCGCGCTCGAATGAGCGGTGAACTTGTCAGTCGGGTGCGTGCTGCCACGAGTGCGCGGGCATCGCCATTCTGGCTCACCGAGGCCTTGGTTCCGCTTTTTGTTCAGCGTCCTGCCCGTCACCTCGTTTGCAAGCCTATTGGGCGACTTGCGACACGGCCGACATCAGCTCCTGCGGGTTCGGCGCCGTAAACATGTATCGCCCACCCTCTGGAACCTCCGTGAAGCTCCAGCGGACCACCCCCTGCCGGTCGAGTAGGAACTGACCGATCAGTTGTCCGTGTCCGGTTGCCATCATCTGCTCGTCGGCTTCCGTCACTTCGTAATGGTCCTTCTTGTCGAGGAATTCGCTGGCCGCAAAAGGATCCATTGGACCGGGCAACTCGCCTGGTAAGTCGACCCGCATATCCTTTGCCGCTGCCATCGAGACCTTGTACGGCCAGTTCGTCTCGTCTTCGGTGAATTCGAGATTGGGCAGTCCAAAAGCACGATGTGAAGCGCGTTCAGGGTCGGAGGCCGCAAGCAGATTCGGCATCGGGTGGTAGCGGAAATAGAGACGCGCCCGCTCGATCGGCGTGTTGACCACCGTCAGGCTCCCCACGCCCTTTTCGCGCAGCTCCGGATCAAGTCGCGCCTGGGCAGCGATATGGCGCCGGCAAAACGCACAATGCAGACCTCGAAACAGGCCGACCAGCACCGGTCTTTGTCCGCGAAAGTCGTCAAGCGCGATCTTGCCTTCCTGGGTAATGGCGTCGAGCACCACGTTAGGCGCACGGTCGCCCGGTTGAAGTGGTATCAAGTCACTATGCGCCGACATTTCCAACCTCCCGCCCGGCTAGTCGAGAAAAGGCAGCACCACAAGCGCTTCCGGGTCGAGCCCGTGCTGGGCGCATATGCCCTGCGCCAGGGAAAAGTAGCGTTCGGCCTCGGCCAGATTGTCGAGGTCGAGATTAAGCGTTGCGAGACCATCATAGCACGGAAACAGCAGTTGGGGTTCGCCCGTTTCGCGGGCTACGTCGAGTGCTTCTTGGAACAAGCCAACCGCCAGTTCCGGATGGCCGCTGCACTGGTGGATCTGCCCGAGCACGATCAACGGCACCGGCAGGTGCTCGCGCTGGTCGAGCGCCCGGTCGATCTCGATGGCCTTCTCGGCAGCAGGCACGCCCTCCGTTGGACAGCGATCCGTGAAAGTACAACAAGCGACCGCCAGATTGGCGAGGAGGCGCGCCTGGAACCCCAGATCACCAACACGACGAGCCACTTCAAGACCGCGCCGACAGACCTCTATCGCCTGTGCAGGATTGATGGTCGTGTAAAGCACGCCGAGATTGGTGTAGCCGCGGCAGGCCGCGCCCAGTAGACCGGCGGCTTCGGCCAATTCAATGCTACGCTCAACCTGACGCACCGCTTCAAGGTTTCGCCCAAGGCGAGCCAGCGCAACAGCCTTGGTGTTGAGCGCCTCAGCGGTCACAAGAGTGGCTTCACGCCCTACCTCGGAGACATGCTCCGTTGTCAGAGTGCGTACGCTATCCAGCGCCGCGTCTGCCAATGTCGCCGCAAGAGCGTGATCTCCGCTTCGGAACGCGTGTCGGCCACGTTCTTGCCAGAGATGCGCCTGCTCGATCGGCGCATCCGCTCCATCGAGGAGCGCTGCCGCCTCAGCATAGCGGGATTCTGCCTTGTCCCGCTTGCCGATATCCCAGAGCAGCCGACCGATCTTGCGCAAAACTCGCGCCGAGGCGACACGATCGGCTGACTCGCGGTACGCCTGCAACACCGTCTCGTAGTGATGGTGCGCGATCTCGCGGCGGCCTGCCGGGCCGCTCAAATCGGCAATGCGCTCTGCAATTGCCAGTTTGAGCGGCGTTTGCCCGGTCGCATCCAACGCAGTCAGTGCTCGCTCGTAGAAACGAAGGGCGTCGTCATTGGCGTATATCATGCGAGCGCGATCGCCCGCCTCCTGCAGGTAGTGCGCGCCCTTCTCCCGCTCGGTGCTCTGTGCGAAATGATGACCGAGCACGGTCAAATCCTCGAGCCGTTCCGGCTTGTCGCCGCACAGTTGCTCCAAGGCAGCACCGACCCGCCCGTGAATGTCGGTCCGGCGTTGCAGGAGCAGATTCTGGTAGATCACGTCCTGCAGCAACGTTTGCGTAAAGCGGTAGCTTTGCGACGAGACTGAGCCTGATCCGGCAACCTCCTCGATGATTTCCGCATCGCAGAGCAATTCGCAGCCGGCTTCCAGGCGGCCGGGGTCGGCCGTCACGGCTTTCAGAAGGGTCGCGTCGAAGCGCGGGCCGATCACCGCGGCCTCCTGGGCCAACCGGCGCACCTCTTGGGGCAGCCGGTCGACCCGGGCAAGCAGCATTGCCTGGATAGTGGCGGGAATGCCGGTTGCAAATTCGCCTGTCACAGTCCGCCATCGCTGGCCCTCGCGTATCAGCACACCGCGATCGATAAGCCCGCGAACGATCTCCTCTACAAAAAGGGGATTGCCGCCTGCGCGCTCGAGGATCTGGTCGACAAGCCCTCCTGCGGACTTTACCCAGCTCTCGCCGAAAAGCGCCGCCAGCAGTCTGCGTCCGTCGTCACTGTTGAGCGGCGAAAGCCTGAGCGCTGTGTGACTGACCCGACTTGAGTCGAGCTGGTCGTTGTCCGGCGCCGGACGATGGGTGACCAGCAACATCAACCGCGTGCGTTCCAACCTGTCCATCACGAAACGGAGTGCCTCGAGCGACACGGCGTCGGCCCAGTGCAGGTCTTCGACGACAATCAACAGCGGCGACAACGCAAGCCGCCGTTCGACGATTGTACGGACTGCGTAGAGAATTTGTCGCCGCAGTTGCTCGGGCTCGACATGCTGCAAGGTGGCATCGGGGTCGCCAAGGCCGAGCACATGGTAGAGCAAAGGCATCAGCCGCCTCGCCTCCTCGCCCTGCAGGCCGAGCTCGGCAAGCAAACCTGCGAGCTTCCCCCGCATTTCGTCCCCATTGTCGTTTTGCATCATCCCCGCAGCGCTGCGCACCACCGCGCCCAAGGCGCCAAATGATTGTTCGCCCAGCGGTGAGCACGTGGCCTGCCGCACCGCGACGTTGCGAAAACGATCCTCGTCGCCGACGCGGGCGACGAACTCCTTCACCAGTCGCGATTTCCCGATACCGGCTTCTCCGACGAGGCGGACAAGTTGGGCCGCGCCGCCGCACGCCTGGTCAAGGCACGCCAGCATTCTATTGAGCTCCGCACCACGACCTATTATCGGCGCGCTAAGGCCGAGCGCCTCGAGCCCGCGCGCGGCACGCGGCGCCGCCAGCGGTGCATCCAGTCGATGGACGAGCACACTGCCGGCCTTGCCGCGAAGCATGACATCCCCCAGCGACTCGTAAGAGAAGGCATGCCGGGTCAGCCTGTGAGTGAGTTCGCCTACCAGCACCTCACCCGGTGCGGCCAGCGATTGCAGGCGTTGCGCCGTATTCACTGTGTCGCCGGTCACCGAATAGGATTTGGCGGTGCCGATGCCCAATCCGCCAGTGACGACCGGACCGGTGTTTATGCCTATGTGGAGTAACAGTGGCGAGCCGGAGCTGGGGGCCCTTTCGCCGAGCCGCGCCGTCCGGGCCATCATGTCGAGCGCGGCGCGAAGCGCACGTTCCGGATCGTCCTCATGCGCGACGGGAGCACCGAACAAAGCGAGCAGTGCATCGCCGATGAATTTGTCGACGAAACCCCCAAAGTTTCGCACGGCTGCCGTCAATTCCTTGAACAGTTCGTTCTGCAGTGCCTGCATCACTTCGGGGTCGAGCTGCTCGCTGAGTGTCGTGAAGCCGCAAAGATCGGCGAACAGGACCGTTACGGTCCGGCGATCGGCGTCTGAGGCGGGATGGAGCCCATCGCCTTCGATGTTCGCAAGCAGCGACGGAGTTCGCGAAGGCGGCACAACGGTCCGGCTTGGTGCCGGAGCAGGCCTTTCGACGGCTTTCGCGGGCGCACCGACGCTTGTCCCGCATTTCGGACAGAACTCGAAATCAGGTGCGCAGAGATAGCCGCAATTGGCGCATGGCACGGGCTGGCGCCTTCCGCACTTCGGACAGAAAGCGAAACCGCCCTCAACCTCGAAACCGCAGCCCGAGCAGTCCATCGAACAGACCTCGCTAGGGGCCGTGACGGCGTAATCCCGCTACGCACCTCACGGCCGGGTATTCACACAAGGATGAACCTATAGCCGTCGACCAGCAAGCGGCAGCGCAAATGGGCATCGAGCGATCAGCGTGGGTCCGGTGGCAGAACGCTGCCGATTGCGGGCGGGCTCGCCCGGCCGATCTTGCGCCATCGGGAGTCTTCGCGGACCAGGTTCAGGTCGTCGGTCGTCTCGGCAAGTGTCCGCAAACGATATTGCCGGAGCAGTTCCGGGAAGAGCGCCCCTTCCGGCAGGCCGGCAAGCTGCTCGCGGACCGAGATCCTTTCATCGATGACCCGCATGCCCCAGGCATTTTCGCGAACCTGCAGCTCCGCAGCCAGATCGCGCTCTTCCGGCGCGTTTTCGTCCAGCGCAGCCAGCAGGATCGAGTGGAAAAGCGCTACGTAGCCAATCTGTCTCAGGCCACCCACAACCCGTACGCGTGGCAATATGGCAAGGACGAGGAACATCAGGAACAAGTTCGGCAGCAGCACGCCGTCCAGCAGCGCCTGCCTGAGATGCGGCCGCTCAAACGGGATGGAAAGACCATGTGGCCTGTCAGGCTCGATCAGCTGCCCGTCCTCGAGGACGAGCTTGCGCACGCGTTCCTCGCGGATGCCCCAGAAATAGTCCGTGGCATTGGGCAGGAATCTGCCAAATGGGCCCGATGCGGCCTCTTGCAAGGCACGTTCGAGACGCTGGCGCCTTGCGGGCTCAATGAGCAGCCTGGAAAGAAGGCTGCCGTCATATTCCAGATGCCGCGCCATGGCAGCCGCGGCGAGCCTATCATCGATGAAAACCGGCAGGGCCATGCCGGAACGATCCCAATCGGCGACCAGATCCTCATTGAGGGCTGTCAGCGCATCGGCGGCGGTTCCAAACACCTTGTCCTGGCTGGCAAGCAGTGTGCCAAGCCAGCGGCTGGCATCCTTTTCATCGCCCACAGCTTCGAGCGCGCGCTTGTTGAGGGAGACAGGACCGGCCACGCAGGCGCTTTTGCGGCACAGTTTGTGGCGTCCCATGCCAAACAGGTTGACCTTGTCGTCGCCGACATCGAGCCATCCTGGCCCCTCCCGGCCGATTGTCTCCATGGTCATCGTCGTTCCCATGAAGTTGACGAAGGCCGACAGCCCGTTTTCGACCGCGCCGAGCCAGGCAAGCAGGAGGGCATCGAAGGTGATCCGGTCCATCAGAAGCAGGCAGTGCAGGCCGGACTGAATCACCGGTCTCTGCTCGAACTCTTCGAGGGCCTTGCCGATCTCCTCAGGCTGCATAATCACGCCGAGGCGCTGACGCAGGACGTCTCGCAGGATCGAGCGGGCAGCGATTGCCGGGCCCGATGCAGGCCTTGCCACCGGCCGCCACAGATGGCGGGCGTAATCGGAAACCGGTGCATTCCAGTTCTGCTCGATGTCGCGCGCGACTTCCGGGCAGAGCAGCGACAGCACGGCCAGAATTTCCATCGGAGGCGTAGGGGTTGGGTCAACTACGGCGGTCATTGGTCCCGTCTAGCGGCTTGCGGTGCAAACACCAACGGGGACCAGACTTCCTGAAGCGCTTGGCCCACGCAACTCGGTCAAATGGTGTGAGACGAAATTAACCGTATCCTACGGAGTCCTCCATCAGCAATCACCTGTTCGCCGACTCGGCACGAATTGTCAGATTGGCTGAACAGCCAAGGCCAAACAGCGGATCTCAGAACCGCAGCCGGGCCATGCTCAGGAGGTCGTGGTACTGCCCGTCGGTAAAACCGGCCTTCACATGCCGACCTTCGACCTCGAAGCCGTGGCTCGTGTAGAGACGGATGGCCGGTTCGTTGTCGGCATAGACGGTCAATTCGACCCGCTTCAGAGCGCGCCAGTTGTCGGCCACGTCAAGCAGCGCCTCAAGTATGGCAGAGCCGATGCCCTTGCCGACAAAGGCATCGTGAAGGCCGATATTGATCTCGCCGATATGCGAACGGCGCGGCGAACCCTGCATGACCAAGCTGCCGTGGCCGACGACCTTGCCCTCCAACTCCGCAACGATCCAGGTGGTTTCCTGGCCGGACTTGGCGATGCGCCGCTCCACCTGCTCCACCCTCTCGAAGGGCATCCTGAGCGTGCCCGAGCGGAAGCCCGGCATGTTGAAGATGGCGCAAAGCGCCTCCGCATCGCTTGGCCGGACAGGTCGGAGCCGCGGCTGGATTTTCTCGGAGGGTGGCGAGGTCTTGCTGGTCATGGCGTTCCCGGCGAAGGCAATCGGCCCGGCACGATGCACCCTACGTCACCTGAAAATCCAGCGGTCTCTGCAACCTATGATGCCGATTGCGAGCTGAAATACCGGGAGGCGGCGTAGAATTTGAAGACGCCGCTGAGGCCGATCCAGCCGAAAAGGGCGAGCCAGCACAATGTCCCGGTCGCCCTCCAGTCGATCCGGTGCACCGCAGCGTCGGTGATGACGAGGCCAAGGATGGCAAGCAGGCCAACCAGAAACTGCGCCAGGCCGAGCACCAGCAGCTCCTCGCGCGGCGCGCTTCTCAAGACGAGATATATCCCGCCCGCGCCGGCGAGGAAGATAGCGCTGTAGACCTGAGCGTGGAAGGCATCGACCGGCCATGGCCAGAAGCTGCTGAATGTCAGGGGAAACAGCAGCAGGCCGAGGCCATAGATCCCAAGGATCGCCGATTCCACCGGCAGGTAGCCGCGCCATGCGGGGTTCAAGGTCACGCCTTTTGCAGAAGGACGGGCCCTGGCCCGCCACAGGAACAGCCCGGATACCGCGACCGAGGCAAGATAGACCAGAAACCAGAGCCAGGGCGCTTTGCGCTCGAAGTTGAAATAGCCGAGATTGATGAACGAAGCCGCCGACACGATGACGGTGAAGATGAAGGCCATGACGAGCACGAGCCGGCCGGGCGACCAGCGATTCCAGAACAGCAAAGCCGCCATCACGACCATTTCGGCGGTGTAGAAGCCACCGAGGAAGCGGGCGTTGAACGGGGTGACGGCCCAAGGCCAGCGCGGCTTGACCAGCACGGGCGCGAAAAACAGGCCCGCGCCTACGATCAGGACGATGATGACCACCACAGAGAAAAGGCGCAGGGCCGCGGGAAATGGCGGGTTTTCGGATGTCGGCATGGGAGGGAGCCCCAAAGATGATGCCCATGGACCATCATAGTGCCGCTTGCGGCCGGTGAAAATCGGCCGAGTGGAAATTGGACTGTCACCAAGCCTATCTATTCGAATGGCCGCGCGGTTCGTTTCGAAGTAAAATGGAGCAGTTGGACCAAAGAGCGGTCCGGCTAACACGCCTGGGGCGCATTTTCCGGAGCCTGTACGATGAACGAAGGTCAGGATCTGTTCTCGCTTCTGCGGCAATCGACCGATGTCGATCCACAGGCAATCGACGCGATCGAGCGAACCATCGCGGAAGGCAAGGACCGCGAACTTTGCCGCATCAATGCGCTAGCCTTCGCCAGCAAGCATGGCCTCGGGGAGGAACGCGCCATAGGCGCCTTTCTCCATGCGGCGCGGGTGGGCATCTTCGACATTTCCTGGAATGTTCTATGCCCCGGCTGTGGCGGCGTGCTCGACACCAACGCCACGCTGAAAACCCTGCAGAAGGACGAATACACCTGCTCGCTGTGCGCCGAGGGCTATTCGCCGACCCTCGACGAGATGGTCGAGGTGACATTCACCGTCAGTCCCCGCGTGCGCAAGATTGCCGCCCACAATCCACACGAACTGCCGTTGGTGGAATATTTCCGCCAGATCTACTGGGCGTCCGGCGTCGATCTGCCGGAAGAGGATTTCGCCAAGACGATGGAAGCGTTCTCGCTGGAGGATATCGAGCTTGCGCCCGGTGAAAGAGCTGTTCTGCCCGTGCAGCTTCCGTCCGAATTCATCATCGTCTTCGAGCCGGTCACCCATTCAGTGCAGTTCATCGACGTCAAGGGCGAACCGACAAAGGAGCGCCGAAGCCTGTCCTTGGTCTTCGACCGCGAGCATATCCAGAGCCAGACGCTGGAGATGCAACCCGGCCCGTTGCGCATTTCGCTGGAAAACAGGACCGACACCCGCGTGCTGCCGACGGTCTTCATCGCCGGAAAGGAATTGCATGATCTCCTGGGCAAACGCCGGCCCTTCCTGACCGCCAAGCGCCTGCTCACCAACCAGACGTTCCGCGATCTCTATCGCACGGATACGCTCGACATCAACCAGCGCCTGAAGATCACCAGCCTGACCTTCCTGTTCACCGACCTGCGCGGATCGACCGAGCTTTACGAGCGGGTGGGCGACCTTTCAGCCTTCGATCTCGTGCGCGAGCATTTCCAGGTTCTGCACGAGATCGTCGCGGCGGAGGCAGGCGCGGTGGTGAAGACGATCGGTGATGCTGTGATGGCGACCTTCGCGACGCCTGATCGTGGGATTGCCGCGGCCCTCAGGATGCGCGATGCAATGCGTGCGCTCAATGAGAAGAGCGGGCGCGAGGATCTGCTGCTCAAGATCGGAGTCCATGCCGGCCCTTGCATCGCCGTATCTATGAACGAGCGACAGGACTATTTCGGCCAGACGGTCAACATTGCTTCGCGGGTCCAGAACCTAGCCAACGCACAGGCGATCTTCGCCACTCGTGCGGTGGTCGACGACAATCTCACCGCCGATCTGTTGCACAGGAACGCGCTGACGCCAGTGCCCCATGAGGTCTCGCTGCGCGGCATCGAGCGGGAGATAGCGGTCTATACGATCCCCTGAAGACTTCTCGCCCTTTCACACGCGCCTGCAGATAAAATAACGATCGGTGGGCACCGAGGGCGGCGGCGGGAGGCGTTGCAACTGCGGGTGATCGAGCGGCGTGCCGCTGACCGCGATGCCGCCGACGCGAAGCAGGCGCACGGTCAGATCGGGAAGCCAGGTAGCGGTCACTGCATCGAGATCTTCATAGCCGGTGCCGATATCGGCGTGAACAAGGGCGGCGTCGATGCCAAAGAACCTGCTCGCCGTCTCGCGTATTTCGCCGAGCACGAGGTTTTCAGCTTCGGGAATTGAGCTGGCGTGTGCGGCAAGTGCGCGGTCGAACGCCACGATCCGGCGTCCGGGCAAGCGCTCGCGCAGATGGTGGAACGTCCGGCCATTGCCGAGGCCGAGCTCGATCACCGGCCCCTCCATCTTCGCCACCTCGGCGCAGACCTGATCGAGGATATCGCGCTGTGCCGTCATCCTGCGGATGAAACTATCGAGGCGACTCATATGCGATTGTACGTCCTGAACCAGTCGATGAAATCAGCAACGCCCGGCGACCAGAACGGTTCGCGGGTGAAATCCGAGGGCGACTTATTACACCCCGATCGAGCATCGCCGCATATAGAGGCCAACGATGAACACTGCAACAACCGAACGGGCTGCCCGAAAAGGATCATACCGGGTGGAGTCGCCGGCCCGGCGCTCGGCGGCATAGCGATGTCGTCACTTGTAGGGGTCTGCGGCGTCCCGCAAGCCGTCGCCGAGGAAGTTGAACGCCAGGATGACGAGAATGACGGGCAGGATCGGCAAAAGCAGCCATGGATAGAACGCGATCACGCTGACGCTGCGCGCCTCGGTGAGCAGGATGCCCCAGCTGGTTATCGGCGCCCTCAGGCCGAGCCCGAGGAAGCTCAGCGCCGTCTCGCCCAGGATCATGCCGGGTATGGAGATCGTCGCCGTCGCGATCAGATGCGACATGAAGCCGGGAATGAGGTGACGCCGGATAATGCGGCCGCTGCTGGCGCCCATCAATTGCGCGGCCAGAACATAATCCTCCTCGCGCAACGCCAGAAGCTTTGAACGCACGGCCCGCGCCAGTCCGGTCCAGTGGAGCAGCCCGAGGATGACGGTGATGCCGAAATAGATCAGGATCGGACTCCAGGTTATCGGCATGATCGCCGCCAGAGCCAGCCACAGCGGAATGCTGGGGATCGATTGCAGAACTTCGATTATGCGTTGAACGATCAGGTCGAAGATACCGCCGTGATAGCCGGCCAGTCCGCCGATGACGATGCCGAGGAGGAAGCTGAAAGCGATGCCGACAAGGCCGATCGTCAGTGAAATGCGTGCGCCATAGATGATGCGCGAGAGCACATCGCGCCCCAGCCTGTCGGTGCCGGCCAGAAAGAGCTGGCCGTTTTCGGCCGGGCAGACAAGATGCCTGTCACCTTCGATCAGGCCCCAGAACCGGTAACTGTCGCCCTTGCAGAAGAAACGGATGCGCTGAACATCGTCCTTTTTGTCGATGTAGTTCCGCTTGAGCGTGTCCATATCCAGCGTCATCCGGCGGCCATAGACGAACGGCCCGACGAACTGGGCGTTGTGGAAAAGATGCACCCGCTGCGGTGGCGAATAGATGTAGTCCATGTTGCGCGTGTGCAGATTGTAGGGCGCCAGGAACTCGCAGATCAGTATCCCGAGATAAAGCGCTGCCAGGAATATGCCGGATATAAGGGCAAGCCGGTGCCGTCGGAATTTCCACCACATCAGCCGCAATTGCGACGCCTGAAAGACCTTCGACTGCTCCGCCGTCATCGCCTCTACCGACTGTAAGTCGAAGGGCGCGATGGAAACGTAGTGTTGCAATGGGGCACCCGGAGCGGGCAGCGGCGATTGCGTGTTCATTTGGTGCTGCCGCCCTGCAAACGAATTCGTGGATCAAGCAGCGCCAGCGCCAGGTCGGAAATCAGCACGCCGATGACCGTCAGGAAGGCGAGGAACATCAGGAACGACCCTGCCAGATACATGTCCTGGCTCTGCAGCGCCCTGATGAGCATCGGCCCGGTCGTTTCCAATGACAGCACGATCGCCGTGATTTCGGCGCCGGAAATGATGGCCGGCAGGATGGAGCCGATGTCTGAAATGAAGAAATTGAGCGCCATGCGCAGCGGATATTTGACCAGCGCCTTGAAGGGGTGAAGGCCTTTGGCGCGCGCGGTCACGACATATTGCTTGTGAAGCTCGTCGAGCAGATTGGCGCGCAGCCGCCGGATCATGCTTGCCGTGCCCCCGGTGCCGATGATCAAGACCGGGATCCAGAGATGGGCGAGGATTGACTTCGCCTTGGCCCAGCTCATCGGCTCGCCGAGATATTGCTGGTCCATGAGATGGCCGATGGACGTGCCGAACCAGATGTTTGCGAAATACATCAGGATCAGCGCCAGCATGAAGTTTGGAATGGCAAGGCCTAGAAGGCCGAACAACGTCAGGCCGTAGTCACCCCAGCTGTATTGATGCGTGGCGGAGTACATGCCGATCGGAAAGGCTATGAGCCAGGTGAAGATGATCGTGACGAAGGAAACCAGCACGGTCAGCCACATTCGGTCACCGATGACATCGCGAACCGGCAGCTCATATTCGAAGGAATAGCCGAAATCGCCGTGCAGCATTCCGCCGACCCAGTAGAAGTAGCGAATGACCGGCGGCTTGTCGAAACCATACTCCTTCCGCATCATCTGGATGCGATCGGAATCCACCGCTTCGCCCTGAGCCCGAAGCTCGGAAACATAGCTGTCGAAATAGTCGCCCGGGGGAAGTTCGATGATCGTGAACACCAGCGCCGATATGACCAGCAGCGTTGGAACCATCACGGCGATGCGCCAGACAATATATCGAAGCACGCTCAGGACTCTCCAAGCCAGAATGTGTCCGGCATATAGACACCGAAATAGGCGGTCGGGTCGTAGCCGTAGAGCGCCTTGTCAGGCAGATTGCGCAGCCGCGAGGACGCTAGAACCGGCTGATGCGTTCCGTTCACCGTGCCGATCGAAAACACCTGATCGGTGTAGATCGACAGCATTGAATTCCAGATTTCAGCGCGCTCCGTGGCTTCGGTCGATTCGTTCCAGCGCTTGAGCAAAGCCATCAACTCGACCACAGGCGGAAGGTCGGGCGCCTCGCCGACCGTGCCGTGAGACAAGTAGTGAGCACCCCAGAGCGGCCATTGCAACTGGTCGTCGATGGTGGGGGCCAACTGGTACGGGTTCATGTCGGCGGTCGGCACGCCATTGTCGATGCCCGACCAAATCGACATCATGATCTCGCCACCAAGCGCGCGGCTGCGGAAGATGTCTCGCTGCGAAGTCCGGACGAACAGGGCGATGCCGACCTGCCGCCAGTGATCGGTGATGAGTTCGAGCGCGTCGGTTTCCAGCGTGCTCTCGCCGGCCGTTTCCACGATGACCTGCGCCGGGCGTCCATCGGGAAGGATCCGCAGACCGTCATCGTCGCGCGTCTTAAGCCCGACCTCGTCGAGCAGGGCGTTGGCCCGGTCGGGATCGTGGGCGACCCAGGCTTTCGCGAATTCCGGCCGGTAGAGCGGGCTCTCCGGCAGGACAGTATCGGCACTTTCCTGAGCCAATCCGTAGAAGACGGCCAAATTGATCTCGCGCCTGTCCACTGCGAGCGAAAGCGCGCGGCGCACGCGTACGTCGCGAAGAAGGCCACGCCACACCGGGTCGGCACAATTCAGATTGGGCAGCAGCGCCAGCCGCGAACCCTGTGTGCGTTTCCACAGATGCATCTTCACCGGGTAGCGCTTCTCCGCGTCCTTCAGGAAGGCGTAGTCGCTGAAGTCAATTCCCATGCATTGCAGGTCGCTCTCGCCCGCACCGGTCTTGGCGGAAATGATCGCCGACGAGCTGACATTCATGACAACCCGGTCAATGTACGGCAGTTGCCGGCCATTCTCGTCTATTCGATGAAAGAACGGGTTCCGCTCGAAGACGAACTGCTCAGCCGGCGGCTTGGTTCGGTTCCGCCAGGGATCGAGCGTCGGCAGTTCCGGGTTCTCCGGGCGATACTGCCGCGACATGCGGATATGCAGGAGCGTCCATTTCTTGGCCCTGTTCTCCTCCATCAGGCCGGCGAGCCGGAACGGATCCTGGTATTTCTTGTGGAACTGCTTGAGATAGGCGGCCGGCAGGACAAGCGATAGCGGTGAAGCAGCAGCGAGCTTGGGCAGGAAGTCGGGATTGGGCGCATCCCAACTGTAGCGCACCGTCAACGGATCGACGATCTCAAAGCGCGGCGGCTTGCCGTCCGCCAGCAGGGCCGGGGCGAGCCCGCCTTGCGAAAGCTCATCGTTCAGCCAGACATCTTCCCAGCAATAGCGAAAATCCTCCGGCGTCAGCAGGCTGCCGTCAGACCATTTATGTCCTTCCCGTATCTTGAAAGTGAAGACCCGATCATCCGATACGTCGAAACTCTCGAGAATGTCGGGCTGCAGGTTGAGCTTTTCGTCATAGCCGACCAGGCGAGCATAGCCATAGATCGTCATCAGCCGGATATCTTTCTGGGTGCCGATAATCGTGCGCAGCGTGCCGCCATACTGGCCGGGCTGTCGGCCCATCGCAGCGAGATTCACCACGCGCGGGCTCTTGGGCAAGCGTTTGGCGAGTGCCGGCAGCGCCAGGGCCTTCAGCAGCGGCTGAAGAAATTCCGGCTCCAGATCGCCGGCGCGCAACGTGCTCGGCACAAATGCCGAAGCCATGAGTCCAAGGACGGTGCGCCGGCTGATCAATGGCGCAACTCGCTGAAATCGGCCGAACGCCGGGCCAGCACGAGGTGGCCGCCGCCAAGATCGAGCGGCGACAGCATATCCTCGCTGCCCTCGTCGCGGAATTGCGGTCCCCATGCGCTGGTGTCGGAAGCGCCGCTGAGCTTCAGCGTCCTGAAATCCATCGGCCTGTCGAGATCGGGGAAAGGCACTGCGGCGACCAGTGAGCGCGTGTAAGGGTGGATCGGTTTCCTGAGCAGGATTTCGCGCGGCGCGAGCTCGACGATACGCCCGCCGCACATCACCGCGATGCGGTCTGCCATGTAGTCCACCACCGCCAGGTTGTGGGATATGAACAGGTAGGTCAGACCCAGTTCCTTCTGCAGGTCCTTCAGAAGGTTCAGGATCTGCGCCTGGACAGAGACGTCGAGCGCCGAAACCGGCTCGTCGCAGATCAGCAGTTCAGGCCCCAGCGCCAACGCGCGCGCGATGCCGATACGCTGACGCTGCCCGCCGGAGAAACTGTGCGGGTAACGCTTGATGAAGCGCGGATCGAGCCCGATTGCCTGCATCAGGTTCTTGACCATGGCGAGTCGGGACGCGGCATTGCCGCGTTGATGTATTTCCAGCGGCTCGCTCAAGATGTTCTCCACCGTCATGCGCGGTGAAAGCGACGAAACCGGATCCTGGAAAACCATCTGGATTTTCGCGCGTAGCATGCGCAGGGCGTCTGCCTCGCCTTGCAAGACGTCGATCGGTCCGTCGCGGCCGTTGAAGATCACAGAACCGCCGCTGGGAGTGACAGCCCGCATGAGGATCTTGCTGACGGTGGTTTTGCCGGAGCCGCTTTCGCCGACCAGGCCCAGGCATTCACCTCGCTTGATATCGAAGCTCACGCCGTCCACGGCGCGAACAGTGGTTTGATGATCCCCGCCGAACCATCCGGACTTGCGGATGGTGAAGGTCTTTTTCAGATCCTTGACCGACAGCAGGATGTCGTCCGGCCCCTTCGATGCCGGCGCCGTCTGCTTGCCGAGCAGGTTCCCGACATTCACCGGCACCTCGCGGAGCGCCTTCAGCCTTTCGCCAGGCTTCAGGTCGAAATGCGGAACGGCCGCCATCAGGCCCTTCAGGTAAGGGTGGCCTGGCCGGCGGAATATCGCCTCGACAGGTCCCGCCTCCATGATCTCGCCATGGTACATGACCACCACCTCGTCGGCGACATTGGCGACCACGCCGAGGTCGTGCGTGATCAGCAGCATCGCCATGTTCAGCTTGGTCTGAAGCCCGCGCAGCAAGTGTAGGATCTGCGCCTGGATGGTGACGTCCAACGCCGTCGTCGGCTCGTCGGCGATCAACAATGCGGGCCGGCAGATAAGCGCCATGGCGATCATGGCGCGCTGACGCAACCCTCCCGAAAGTTCGAAGGGATACATGTCATAGGCGCGCTTGGGGTTGGGAAAGCCGACAAGGCTGAGCATTTCCTCGGTCCGCGCCTTGCGCTCCGCGCGAGCCATGGGCGTATGAATCTGCAGGGATTCGCTGACCTGGTTGCCGATCGTGTGCAGCGGCGACAGCGATGTCATCGGCTCCTGAAAGATCTTGCCGATGCGGCTGCCTCTCAACGCCCGGATTTCGGGTCCATCATGCGGCATCTTGAGGATATCCTGCGTCGTGCCGGGTTTTTCGGGATCGGAAAACAGGATACGGCCGCGAACATGGGCTGTGTTCGGCAAAATGCCCATCACGGCCTGACTCAGAACCGATTTTCCGGAACCTGACTCGCCCACAAGCGCGGTAACCTTGCCGGGCAGGACGCGAAGATTTGCGCGCCTGACGGCATGCAACGGTCCCCCGATAATGGCAAAGGAGATGCCAACATCTTCGATCCGCAGTAGATCAACACCCAAATTCATTCTCACACCAGCCCCACTCTGGCGGGTCCCAGAAAGCGAGACTAGCGCATTGCCAGCCTAGAGCAACTTGGATTCGAAACGGTCGCCGGTCCCCTGGCGGAACGGGTGACCGGATGCATGCCAAAGGCGTTCGGATCGGATCGTGGCGGTTACTGAAGCTTCGTCGGGTCGCCCGCCGACAGCCGCCCGGCATCGCGATGAAGCAGCATGACCTGCTCGGCGTCCGATCTTCGGTCGTAAATCGGCTCCAGCGTACCGTCTTCATCGACTGCGAGAGCACCCGACAAATCGGGTGAAAGCACCGTCAGCTTCTGCTTGATGCCAACCAGTTCTTCCTTGCCGAGCGTCAACCAGCCGTTGGCGCCGCAATAGCTGGCGAAGTGTTCGCTGGCGAGAACGCTGTGGGGATATTTCTTGGTCAGGGTCTGGAGGCGCTGAACCTCGTTTACAGCCGCGCCGAAGACAGAGAATGTAAGCCGGTCGGTAAGCCCGACATTGCCGAACATCACATTGCCGACATGCAGGCCGATACCAAATTTAATGTCGGACAACGCCTTTTCCTTTCTGCGCAGATTGAGATCCATCATCCGCGCGGTGGCCTTATGGGCTGCCGCGAGGGCAGCCTGGCAGGCGATCTCGGACTGTGAGCGGTGCCTTTCGCAAGGGTAGACGGCAATGAAGCCATCGCCGATGAAACTCATGATCTGCCCGCCGTTGCGATTGAAAGGTGCAGCAACGGCGTCGAAAAACTGGTTCAGCGTATCGATATAGATTTCGCGACCGGAGGTTTCGGCAAGCTTGGACGACCCACGCATATCGGCCATGACCAATGCGGCCCGGATTGTATCGCCCTCGCCGCGCTTGATCTGGCCGTCCAGCACGCGCCTGCCGGCGTCGCCGCCGAGATAGGTGGTCATCATGTTGTCGGCGAGCTTGGTGAGCACCGCCATCTTGGTGGCGATAGCGAGATGGCTCTGGATGCGCAGCAGCGCCGAAATCATACTTTCGCTGAAGCCTGCGGCGCTGTCGGTGGACCAAGACCCCATCATGCCCTGACTGGTGTTGCCGCTGAAGGGATGGACGAAAGCCATGTAATCAGTGACGCCCATAAGCTGCAGGTCATCGAAAACAGGAAACTCCGACAGCACCGACGGGTCGAGTCGACGTCGCAGATGGTCGAGCTTATTGCTGAGCAGATGGTAGTATGGGCTGGTCAGGAATCTGTCAGACGGCGCGCCGGCCTGCTTGCGGAAGCTTTCTACTTCGATGCCTTGGCCGCGAACCCAGGTGAAGCCAAGCGCGTCATAAAGCGGATGAAGCATCGAGAAGCTCAAATGCACCCGCTTCAGCGGCAGGCCGGCAGCAGCCAGCCGTTCGCAAAAGCCATTTACCAATGTTTCCAGGTCGTTGCCCGCCAGTGCCGAGTGGGTCAGCCAATCGGCAACCTTATCCATGAGAATGGTGGAAATTTCTGCTTGCGATGTGCTCATGCTATCTCGAAACCCGTCGAAGACGGAGCCATTATCCTCTGATCTGTCATAACACAGTCCGCCAACGACCCAGCGATAAGACACCCGAAGTCAACGAGGCCGGCTTCGGCGGCAAAAGCGGCGAAGAATTTCCCGGATGACTATCCTTGCTGCCAAGGAGAAGGCGTAAATGCATCTGTGTTTATGGCGTTATGTGGCGAGGCAGCCGGCGGAGTGCAACCACGATCCTGACACTGGGCAAAAAATTCGCCGGCTCAGACGCCGTCAGGCCTTCACCACCGTCTCTCGGACCAGCCCGAGGCGGCCAAAAACATTGCGTGTGTCGACGATCAGAAGGGCGTGATCGGCGATCGCCTGATAGTCGATCGCGTCGTGGTCGGTTGCAACGACGACAGCATCGAAATCCTTCAAGGCCGCCTCGCTCAATTCGACTGACCGACGCCCCTTGATCGCCATATGCTCCCGTGTGGTCGGAATTTCTCTAACGTGCGGATCGTGGAATTCCGCCTTGCCGCCCCATTCCTCGATGAGTTCAATGAGTCGCAATGAAGGGCTTTCGCGGATGTCGGGCACATTCTTCTTATAGGCGAGCCCAATGATGAGAATGCGCGAGCGGCTGAGCGCCTTGCCGCAGCGCCGATCCAGCGCCTTCGCCAGCTCATCGACCACATGACGCGGCATGGCCGTGTTGATCTCTGCCGCCAGCTCGATGAAGCGGGTCGGCAGTTCGTATTCGCGCGCCTTCCACGTCAGGTAGAATGGATCGATCGGAACACAGTGCCCGCCAAGTCCGGGACCAGGATAGAAAGGCATGTAGCCGAAGGGCTTGCTCTTTGCCGCCTCGATCACCTCCCAGATGTCGATGCCCATTGCGCCGAGCACGACCTTCAACTCGTTGACCAGGGCTATGTTGACCGAGCGGAAAATGTTTTCTGTCAGCTTGACCGCCTCGGCTGTCGCTGTGGTGGAAACCGGGACGACGGTCTTGACCACGCCTTGGTAGAAGGCCTGTACGAGCGCCGCCGCTTCAATGCCGTCACCCGCCACGACCTTGGGGATCGTCGCGACTTCAAAGCTGCGGTTGCCGGGATCCTCGCGTTCGGGCGAGAAGCCGAGGAAGAAGTCTATGTTCGACCGCAGGCCGGTTTCTTCCAGTATGGGCTTGATCACGTCGTCGGTGGTGCCGGGATAGGTGGTCGATTCCAGCACGATCAGCTGGCCGAGGCGCAGATACTTCGCGATGGTGCCTGCCGTGTTCCTGACAAAGGAGAGATCCGGCTCGCGGTTTTTCGTCAGCGGTGTCGGAACGCAGATGATGACGACATCGCAGTCGGCCAGTTCGGCAAAGTCCGCGGTGGCGCGGAACCGTCCGCTCGCCACCTGGCCGGCAAGGGCCGTCGACGTCACCGCCTCGATGTAGGAGTGGCCATTGTTCAGGCTCTCGACCTTCTGGGCTTCGATGTCGAAGCCGGAAACCGGGAAGCCGGCGCGTGCGATCGCAACCGCCAGCGGCAACCCGACATAGCCCAGTCCGATCACGCCGACTTGCGCAGCGCGCGTCGAAATCCGGTTCAGTAGACTGTCATATGTCGATCGTGAGGCGTCCAAAAATCTGCTTTCCGCCAATTCGGACAGGCTGTCCGCTTCCATGACGAGGCCACCCGTCCCAAGTACGCCGAGGCATATTGTGGAAAAGCGATTTCCGCAAGCCGTCGTCAGACCGGCACCTTCGCCTTCAAGCTCGCGGCAGCCATCGCATAGCCGCCGGCCGCACCATCGATGAAATGAAGGTGATCGCGCTGCAGCGGCGAAGCGACGAGGCATGTCATCAAGGCCGATTTCTGGCGGTGCAGGCCATAGTTGCAGATGCCCGCCTCTTCCGCCTGTCTCAGCCGGTTCTCGATCCGTCGCAAGACGTCCTCGTCAACGTCGATGGTCATCTTCAAGCCATCGTCGAACTTCCGGAAATCCGAATTGCTGGCGACGTCGCGTTTGTAGATCTTCGGATCGAACCTACCGATGGTCCAGCCAAACCTATCGGTGACAGCCGTGAGCGTCATCAGGAACACAACCCACAACTTCGCCAGCCACCGCCGTCCCGCCGGCGCCGTGGCCCGCGCCTCGATATCGAGGCCGGCGGGCAGTAGACTATAGTTCGGCCCGTCCGCCGGCACCGGGTGGCCATCGCGTTCCTGCCTGCCGGCAAGGGCGATGATGTCGGAAGCCAGAAACTGAAAACCGCGCGAATCGCGCGATGCTCCCGGTACGGCTATGATCGAGACGATTTCGCCATGCCGGGCTTCGATCGGGTTCCAGCGGCAGGAGAGGCCGGTCAGATCCGGACGTGCGCCGGCCGGCGCCGGATCGATGCGATAGCGCCCCGCCTTCATCTCGGCTTCCGCCCAACTGCCGCCGCCGCCGGCGAACATGGCATAGAGAACTGCTTCGGAGGCCTGGAACCTCACCACGCGAACGTCGAGGCCTTGCGCTCTTATGTCCTCTATCGGCACGATTGCGGCGCGCAAGATCAGGTCCAGTTCTTCCGCCACCCATCTCTGGACAGCGGCAAGCGCGTTGCGGGTTATCTCCAGCGCGGAGCCGGGAAACGCCACGAGCGCGCCGTCGCCGCCGAAGACAAAAGGAAGATCTTGCCGACCCAGCGCATTGAGTACAGCCGAAATGACGCTGGCGCCGGCCATATTGACGGTTTTATAGCGTCCGGCCTCGATCGCCTTGGTCGAGCCGACAATGTCTGCGGTCGCCAGCGCCCAGCCATCGGGGAGAGGCCGATAGTTGTCGATGTCGGCAACGCTTTCGAACTTTGCCAACACCGGCAAAGAAGCAACGAACGGGTCGGACGCGACAGCTGTTTCCATGGACATCAGATAGCACATTCCACTGCTTGAAGAGTGAAGTCGATCATGCTTCGAAATTGACTTGCGCCGGCATTCCGATGATAGGGTCCGGCGATGCGAATTGCCTTTTACGCGCCGCTGAAGTCACCCAATGATCCCGTTGCCTCCGGCGACCGCCAGATGGCGCGGACGCTGGTCAAGGCGTTGGAGCATGGAGGGCATAGCGTCGAGCTTGCATCCGAATTGCGCTTTTATCTACGCGAACCGGAGCCGAGAAGTTTCGATGCGCTCAAGATCGTGGCGCGAGAGGAAACCGCGCGGCTGACAAGGCTTTGGGATTGTGACGGCAAGCCCGATCTCTGGTTCACCTACCATCCCTATTACAAGGCACCCGACCTGATCGGACCCGAGCTGGCGTCGGCCTTTGCTGTCCCCTATGCAACAGCGGAAGCCTCCTATTCGAGGCGGCGTAACGCCGGTTTATGGGCCGATACGCAGGCGTTGGTGGCGCGAGCCGTCGGACAGGCAGCGCTAAACATCTGCTTCACACAGAGAGATCGTCAGGGACTTGCAGACGCGATTCCCGGCGCCGCTTTCGGCATGCTTTCGCCATTCATTGACACGGCGGCATACCGGGAAATGCCGGCACGGGGTTGTCCGACCCGCCTCGTTACCGTCGCCATGATGCGCCCGGGCGACAAAGTCGAAAGCTATCGCATGCTGGCGCAAGCGCTCGGTCCGATCAGCCACCTGCCCTGGACCATGTCGGTTGTCGGGGACGGGCCTGCCCGTGACGAGGTCAAAGCGCAATTCGCCGGCTTGCCCGCCGATCGTATCCAATGGCTCGGCGCGATTGAGCCTGCCGCCGTGCCGGATGTCCTCTACGGTGGCGGGATTTACGTCTGGCCGGGTTGCGGCGAGGCCTATGGCGTTGCCTATCTTGAAGCACAGGCGGCCGGCCTTCCGGTGGTGGCTCAAGACATCGCCGGCGTTCCGGAGGTCGTGCGGGATGGCCAGACCGGGATTCTCACCCCGCCGGGCAATGTGGGGGCGTTCACCTCCGCCATTGAAAGGCTTCTGGTCCGTGACGCCGAAAGAACCATCATGGCTGCGGAAGCCAGACGCTTCGTCCTCGCGGAACGTTCCCTCGATGCTGCGGCGGCGCGTCTGGCCGCACTCCTGGCGAAGATCCCGGTGTCATGACGTCCGATCAGATTTGGCAACCCTTGGTGGAAGAACTGGCGTGCCTGCAACGGATGGACCGTAAGGCAGAGTTCTGGCTGCGCGACGATGATGCCGTGGATCCGACGCCTGCGCTTGATCGGCTGCTCGACCTCACCGGTCAATTCGCGGTTCCGGTCACTCTCGCCGTCATTCCGGCCCTAACCGACGAGAAGCTTGTCGTCCGGCTTGACGAAGCGTCGCATGCCACGGTCGCAATCCATGGCTGGGCGCACCGAAATCATGCGCCAGAGGACCAGAAAAAGCAGGAACTCGGCGCACATCGGCCACGCGAAGCGGTGCTCGATGATCTGGCTCGCGGGCTGTCGCACGTAACGGGCCTGCACGGCGCACGTGCCGTTCCGATGCTGGTGCCACCCTGGAACAGGATCGACGCCGGCTTGGTATCCGACCTTGGGTCGGTAGGATTTGCGGCATTGTCGGTCTTCGGACCGCCGCAACCGGCTTCACTGGCGGTCATCAACAGCAATGTCGACATCATGGATTGGCATGGCACGCGCGGTTGCCGCGACCATGGCCTGTTGGTTCAGGCTATCATCGCGCAATTGCGGCATGCGCCCGGCGGCGGCGAACCGGTCGGCCTGCTCACCCACCATTTGGTCCATGATGAATCGGCCTGGCTTTTCCTCGAACGGCTGTTCACGGTGACCGCACGGACTGAAGCCTGCGCATGGCTTCCGATCAAAACACTGATCGGGCGCAGCGCCGGTAGACCAATTCCAGGAAAAGTGTGAGCGGTTTTCCGTCCGGAATTGCGTCAAAACAAGAAGATAGAGGAAAATAGCTCAGCGCGCTTTGCGCGATGAGGCCGGAAATTCGAGCGTCTGGCCATCCCGCGCGGCAAAAGCGCCGGCAAACCTCACCTTGGCCAATTTCTCGATCTCGTCCAGTTCATTGTCGGTGCGTGCCGGATCGTGGTGAAACAGCGCAAGCTTCCGCGCACCGGCCGCCTCGCAGAGCTTGACGCCCTGTTGCCACGTCGAGTGCCCGTTTCCACGGCGGTGTTCCATTTCCTCCTCGGTGTAGGTGCAATCGTAAATGACGAGGTCGGCATCTTCGATCAGGCCGAGCACCGCCTGATCGAGCTTGCCCGGCTCATGCTCGGTGTCTGTGATCACCGCCACGACGCGGCCGCCCCATTCGACCCGGTAGCCTATGCAGCCGCCCGGATGGTTGAGACTGCCCGTTCGGACCACCACCCCTTCGCGCGGCCGAAGCACGTCTCCGGATACAAAATCGCGGCAGTCGATAGTTGCCTTGCAGATATCGAGCCTCACCGGAAACCACGGCGGCCGCATGAATTCATCGACCATCTGCCGGGTCGTCGTGCGTCCTGCTAGGTGGCCGGACCAGAGCCTAACCTTGACGCTCCGGTCATAGATCGGCTTGAAAGCCGGCAGCCCAATGATGTGATCGTAATGGCAATGGGTGAAAAACAGGTCGAAATCGGTCACGCCCGAGGCCTGAAGCGCCCTGCCGGCAGGCCGCAGGCCAGAGCCCGCGTCGAACAGAAGCGTATGCCTGCCGCATCGCATCTCGATGCAGATCGTGTTGCCGCCATAGCGGGAGAATTCTGGCCCCGATACCGAAATGCTGCCGCGGACGCCCCAAAATCTGACCAGGAAAACGTCGTCGTCCATGCTAGCCCTTCACAGTCCAGTCGCCCATGGTAGCCGGTGTCGTCACTACGGCAAGGATCAAGCGCGCGTCACTCGTTACTTGGCGCTCCGTGCGTCGATTAGATCCGCGGTCGTATGGCTCAGGCGATCGGCGAGGACCCGCACCATCTCGATGGTCATGTCAGGGAACTCCCTCATAAGCCTCAGGAAATGATCCTTGCGGATTCTCAAGGCTTCCAGCGGACTTGCGGCTTTGACGGTGGCAGTGCGATTGCTGTTGCACAATATGGCGATCTCGCCAACGATCGAATTTGGCACCAGTTCGGCAACTTTTATCGGTCCGCTGTCGGAATCGACCAAAATATCCGCCTTGCCTGAAAGGATGACATAGGCGGCGTCTCCCTCGTCGCCCTGCCGGAAAAGAATCTGGCCGGCGCTGTAGCTTACGCGATCGGATGTGAACGCAAGCAGCTTGAGCTTTGCCGGCTCTATGCCGGAGAACAAGGGAACGCGTTGCAGCATTCCAACCTCATCCTTGAGCAGCATTGTCGCAAACCTTCCCAACATTCACGCCTGCGAGACTAGAACAACCGACGCCCAGATGGAATCAAATCTGCTTGCGGATAGCGGGACGAACCACGCGAAACGTGGCGAGCCCGATCAGCCGAAAACCATAATCCCTTGACCTTGCGGTAAGTTCCCACCGGCAGAATGATCCTCTCTGAATGTCCAATGCTCTATGACAGCAGTTCCTTGAAAATACCGTCCCCTGCCAAAAGTCCCTCGTGTGTTCCGTCTTCCACCAAACGACCCGAGTCGAAGACGACAACGCGATCGAACATCATCGCCATTGCCGGATTCGTCACGACCCACACAATTGCCGGCGAATGGCCGTCGCGTCTGGCTTCCTCGAGCACGTTTTGCAGCACCTTGTCCTGTACGCGCTGGTCGAGCGCAGACAGCGGCCGGTTGAGGATGAGAAAATCGGGACGCTTGAGCAGGGCCCGGGCAACATCGAGCTTCTGTCGCTGTCCACCGGTCAGCCGCCTGCCGCCGGCGCCGACGTTGAAGTCCAAACCGACATCCAGCAGTTCGGCATAAAGCCCCAGTTCATCGAGAATGTCATAGACGATGGAGCGTATTCGGTCCGGCGCGTCGGGGTGGTTGCTGCCCAGACGCCCGAACAGGACATTGTCCATGACGGTAGCCGCGGCAATGTATTTGGCAGGATCGTACCGTTCGACCGCGTTTTGCAACTCGGGCGGCAGGTCTTCATAGAACCGGTTGCGTGCGGCGACGATGTTGTTCATCAATTCGTCGCTCAGCAGGCCGAAGCGATGCCGGGGCTCGATATAGGCAAAGCTCAAGGTGACGATCATGGCGCGGTCGCTCTCCGAAACCGTCTCGTAGGGACGGTTCTTGAGCCGTTGCAGCAAGGTTTCGTAGGCGGGTATCTCCTCGGCGCTCATGAAGGTGAGTTGCTGGAAGAACGGGTGATCGGGCGGCAGGTCGGCAAACAGCTCGATCGCCTGTTCGGCGATCTCCATGCCCATTTCGTAGAGCGTGCGATCGAGGCCGGCTTGCCTCAGCACGGAAGCAAAATAGGGATTTGCCGCCAGAGCCCTGTCGGCCAGATCCGGGCCGGCGGCAGCGCCGAAGAGCAGGTTCTGGCCGATCGTTGCTTCCTTGTTGTAGGCGCCCGGTTCGAAAGGAACCACCAGTCCGCTCAGCCCTTCGTGTTCCAGCCGGGCTCGCAGCGCCGCGCGCAGTTCGACGATACGCCTGGCAAGCTCCGTGTGACGCGTGAGGTCGGCCGAAGAGCGCAAGCCAAGATCCAGAATGTCGCGTGACAGAACAACCGCGTCGAGCACGCGGCGCACGGCTTCAAAGAGGTCGTGCGGGCCGGTAGCGCCGGCGGAAGCATAGTTGATCCAGTCGCTGTGGATATCGAGATCCGGATTGCCCGACCGGCTCGCCTCGCTGATGTTCCAGCGGCGCTGGTCTGCGGCGACACCGTCATAAGTCACCGATGTCAGCGGCGCATGCTTCAACCCGTAGAGCAGGTTGTCGCGGAGGCTTGCCTGGAACAGGAAAACATCCGACGAGGCATAGGACATGCGCCGGCCGGTCACTGCCTCAGGGAGTTCAAGCAGGTCGTCGGCGCCCGAAGCGACCCTTCCGCCGTTCGGCCAGTTCAGTCGCGCGAAGGCCTCCGCAAGCGCCTCCGCGCCACCTGTTGCGGTGCTGACCAGCGCCACCGTCTCGCCCGGCTTGACCTGGAGGGAGACACGGTCAAGGAGCATTGCACCGCCATCGTCTGCCATGGACAGGCTGATCGCCGACAGCGGGTTGGTCATCGGACCGGGATCGTCGATCGTCAATGCCCCGATTCTCGGCGCAATGAGACCCTCGACCGTGAACTGTTCAACGACCTGCTGATATTTGACCTGGACATCCTGCCGGTCCTGATCCCAGTCGATCAGTTCCTTCATCGGTCCAGGCAGGTCCTTGTAGGCGCCGATCACGGCCACGAGCTGGCCGACGTCCAGCCGGCCCTGGATAACCAGATACCCGCCGACCATGTAGAACAGAAACGGCGTGACCTGCGCGAGGAAATTGTTCAGGAACTTCACCATGAATTTCCATTGGTAAAGATCGAAGCGGATCTTGAAGATGAGCCCGAGCCGGGCAGCTATGTCGGCGCGCTCGTAGTTTGATGTATCGTGGACGTGAACCGCGCCGATGCCGTCGACGATTTCGCCAACGCGGCCCGAAAGCGCGCGCGCCGTCAACTGCCGTTTGCGCCCGAGCACGATCAGCCGCCGCCGCATTCGCGGGATGAGCACGATCTGGATCGCCACGATCACGGCCGCTATCATTCCGAGCCAGAAGTTCTGGACCAGGATGAACAGCATGGCCGTCAGCGCCTGGCCACCGAGCAGCACCGGCTGCAGGAAGGCATCGCCGATGAAGCCGCCCAGCGGCTCGACCTCGTCCTTCACCATGGTTGCCACTTCGGCGGATTTCACACGCGTGAAGTAACGGGGCGGAAACCGCAGCACACGATCGACCAGATCGAAGCGGATACGCCGCAGCATGCGTTCGCCGAGCCGGCCCTTGTAGGTGTTGATGTAGAGTTTGAACAGGCCGTTGATGACGACCAGCAAGAGGAACACAAGGCTCAGGGCAAACAGCGTCGCCGTGCGGTCGAGCTGAAAACCGGAGAAGAACTGGACCTCTCCAATGAACGGCAAGTTATAGTGGAGCCTCATGAATGACTGGGTCGCGCCCGGTTGCTCGAAGCCTCTACCTTGGATCGGGCCGTTGACGATCAGCTTCGGCAGGTCAAAGGACATGAAATACGGGATCATCGAAAGCAAGACGATAATCAATATCCAGAGCTGCTGCTTCTTGGTGTGCGTCCAGATATAGCGGGCTAGGCTGGCTTCCATATGCGACTGCGGACCTTCAGTTTAAGGAACAAAGTAAAAGTACCAGCCGGTGAACGGCGCATCGGCAATCATCGCCGGCGACACGTTCGAAGCCTGCGAGGCGGCTTGGCGGGGCAAGATTGCGTTGTGTCGCCCGAAATCCCAACGTACAAGGCGAATATGATGGATGTTACGCAACCGCGCAATGCCGGCATGGACGGGCACGAGCAGGCCTTGGACCTCACGCGGGGGATTGCTGCCTATGTCAAACACCCTCTCGTGGCAGGGCTGGCGCGTGTCATCGCCAAGCATCCGAAGGCCGACATCGCCAACGCCTTTAACCACAAGCAGGTCGCCTGCAAGATGTGGGCGCTCAACAAACTGTTCGAAAGCTGCGGCGGCCGGTTCGGGCGCATATGGGTTGTGGGTGGATGGTACGGTATATTGCCGGCAATGCTTTTCAACGACGCCCGCTTCGACGTCGCGGCGGTTGACAGCATCGACATCGACCCCGAAGTCGCGCCGGTCGCCCGGACCCTCAACCGGGAAGCCGGCGACCGGTTCCGGGCGCTGACGGCAGATATGTACGCAGTCGACTATGCGGCCGGGCCGTCCGACCTGATAGTCAATACGAGCTGCGAACACATCGCAGATCTGCGCGCCTGGCTTACCCTGCTTCCGCGGGGTACGAATGTACTGCTGCAATCCAACGATTATTTCAGCGAGCCGACACACATCAACTGCGTGGCTTCACTCGCAGCCTTCGAAGCAATGGCGGCGCTACGGGAGATGCGGTTCTCCGGCGAACTGCCGACAAAAAATTATACGCGCTTCATGCTGATTGGAACTGTTTAAGCATTTCGCCCAAAAGCGCGTAGCGGTTTGGACAACGACATGCATCAAAACAAAGACTTAAAGCGCGTCGACTGAATCCGTTTCAGCGCGACGCGCTTTAGGCTCCGCCGTCTGCTTGATCATGTCCTTTTTCCGAGACCGGACCCCATTTTTAGGGACCATGTTCGATGCCGCTCGCGCAGGATTTGCGCCGAGTGACGCGCCCCTTCCAGATCGAGACGATGCGCGGATGGCGTCGGTGCCACAAGCGCCTGTTCGATCGCCTGCGCCAAACCTTCGGGCGTCAGGTCCTTTTCCATCAGCACCGTTGCAAGACCGAGTTGTTCGAGCATCAGGGCGCGAACCGTCTGTTCGGTTTCCCCGCCGGCTGCAAATGGAACAAGCAGGGAGCGACAACCCGCGCGCAGGACATCGCAGACCGTGTTGTAACCCGCCTGCGAGACCGACAGGCGGGCGCCCGTCAGCAGGCTGGCGAAATCCTCGCGGAACCGGAAGATGGACAGACCCGGCGTGGCATCGCGTGCGATCGCGTCAAACTCGTCTTTCGGCAGGTTTGGGCCGGTGATCAAACACCATTTCCAGCCGTTGTTGGCATTCCGCGCCGCTGCGACGGTGGAGCTGACAAGGCTCTTTCCGGCAGCTCCGCCGCCAACCGACACCAGCACATCGAAGCGCTCGGAGGCCGCGGGCGGTGGCGGCGCAGCAACGAGGCCTGTATAGGCAACCTCGGCCCTGATCGCCCCAGCCAGTGGAAATGTCTTGTCGATGGTTGCGAAAGCCGGATCGCCGTGGACCATGACAAGGTCGAAATGCCTGTTGATGAGATCGACCGTTTCCTCGTTTCGGCCCGGCTTGACGCGTTCCTGAAGGATATCACGGACGGAGGTCGCCAGCAGCGGTCTGGGCGACGTCGCGTCGATGGCCTCGATCAGCGGCAAGAGTTCGAAACGCATCTGCCGGCGTCCAAATGGAAACGCCTCGACGATCACGATATCGGGCCTGCAATCCCGGAATGCCTGCAGCAGCATCTCTGAACGCCGCTTCTTGAAATCGTCGTCGATGGGTTTGCCCTGCAGGTCGACAAGTCCGGAAAATCCTTCATCGCCGGAGGTGACAGGTGGCAGGGTTACAGTTTTTACCCCTGGTCCCGGAAACCCCGCGATCGGCGCGCCGCCGGTCACGACGGTTACGTCAAACCCGTCATCGACCAGGGCCGCTGCGATGCGGCTGGAGCGCGCGAGATGGCCGATGCCGAGCAGGTGCTGGACATAGAGGAAAGCGCGCAGCTGCTTCAATCGGCGGCCCGCCACTCGCGCTCGAACAGTTCCTTGAGCTGTCCAATGCTTGCCATATGATCGAAATTGCCGCGCACGCGCCGCTCCGCGGCGTCGCCGAGACGGGCGCGCAGCATGGGATCACGGATCAGGCGCTCCAGCGCCTGTGCCAGGGCAATTGGGTTTTCCGTCGGAACCAGCAGCCCGGTTTCATCCGGCGATAAAAGCTCCGGCACGCCGGAAATATCGGTCGACACGCAGGCAAGCCGCTGGCTGGCCGCCTCCACCAGAACATTCGGCAGACCGTCCCGGTCGCCATTCGCGGTGATCCTGCAGGCCAGGGCGAAGATGTCGGCGCGGCGGTAGTGCTCAAGCACCTCCTCCTGAGCAAGCGCGCCCTTCCAGGAGACGCGGCCATCCAGTCCGAGCTTTTGCGCCAGCGCCTTGAGCCGTTCCAGGTGCTCGCCGCCGCCGATATGCTCGAAACGCCACGCCAAATCGCCAGGCAAGAGGGCAAGGGCCTGCAGCAAGGTATCGTAACCTTTCTTTTCAACGGCGCGCCCGACGCTGAGAATGATGACCGGTTCGTCCGGCGCCGAGCCGTCATGCTGCTTTCGCGCCTCGCCGAAACTGCCGAAGCGATCAAGGTCGAGCCCATGATAGCTCAGATGCACGGACGACTTGCCGTTGGCGAGTTCTTTCAGACGGTCGAAACCGGTTTTCGTGCAGGTGACCGTCCAGCGCGCGGAGGAGAGCTTGCCGGCCAGATCCCAGTCCGCCGAAGTCCAGATGTCCTTGGCATGGGCCGAGCAGCTCCACGGCAGGCTGCGAAGCTGGCTGGCATAGCGCGTCACCGATGCCGGCGTGTGCGCGAAATGTGCATGCAACCATCCCGCGTCTTCCGGCCATTCGGCCGCCAGCACGAGCGCTTGCCCGAAGCGGCGCACGCGATTGCGCGTAAAGTCGCGGGGGAGATCGGCAGCCAGCGATCCGAGCGCGCGCCAGAGGCCCGGCCGCAGCAGATAGGCGAACAGCGAGCGAACCACGCGCAGCGGCTCTTCATGCAGATATTCCGGCAGATAATGGACGGGCGCTTTGATCTCGTCATGCACGGGGTGGCGTTTTGCGTCGGTCGGCCGCCTGAGCGCGACGAGTATCAGGTCGAACCCCGCGCGCTCCAGACCGAGCAGTTCCTGCGCGATGAAGGTTTCCGACAGCCGTGGATAGCCCTTTAGAACCACGACGATCTTGCGGCGTCGCAACTCAGTTCATTCCTTCAATGACCGAAAGGTGAGGACTGGCCCGCCGGTCGAGCAGTTCCGCGACGATTTCGGAAATATGGGGCAGCCCTTCCAGCCTCAGATGCGGATTGCTCTGGGATGGGCGGGGCCGGTCCGGCAGCATCACCAGCGCATCGGCAAACCGCTGGGAATCCTTGGCTTCTTCCGGCAAAAGCATCTCGATGAGGCCGAGTTCGGCTGCGCGCCGAGCGCGGATCAATTGCTCCTCCCGAGGCTCGGTGCGCGGCACGATCAGCGCCGGCTTGTCGAAAGACAGTATCTCGCAATAGGTGTTGTAACCGCCCATCGCCACTACCGCCTTGGCCCCTGCAATCAGGTCTTCCATGCGGTTGTCGAACTCGATGATCTTGATATAGGGGATCTTGGCCCCCTTCTTGAGCAGCTTGTTGCGCTTGCGTGCCGGCATGTAAGGCCCAAGCACGATCAGCGCCCTATGCTGCAATTGCGGGTCCTGCTGATAGGCATCGATGACGTCGTGGATCAGTTCCGCGCCGTCACCGCCGCCCCCGGTGGTAACGAGGATATACTCGCCCTCGGGCCGGTGGCCGGGCAACTCGATCCGCTGCAGGCTCCGTTGCAGGAAACCGACGAACCTCATCTTTGCCCTGACAGCCGGCGGCACATCCAGGCCGGTCAACGGATCGTAGAAATCCGGCGGGCCATAGGCCCAGACCTTGTCGTAGAACAGGCCTATCTTGCGCATCACATCCCTGCGTGCCCACTCTGCTTCGAGCAGATGCGGCGCATCCATGACCTCGCGCAGACCAAGCACGAGCGTGGTACCCCGCGTCTTGAGGTAGGACAAAGTATCCTCGATCTCACCGCGCAGGCCGAGCGGTTCCTTGTCGACGATGAAGATATCCGGCCGGAAGGTCTCGGCCGTGTGGCGGATGATCGACTGCCGCATCCTCAGCGTCTCATGCAGATCGATATCCTTTTCCAGCGAGGTGTACTCGCCGTTGCGCAATTTGATGACGCTGGGGATCTTCACGAAGTCGACGCGGGCGCGATAGTCGAAGGCACCGGCGATAGGCGCGCCTGAAATGATCAGCACCTGAAGTCCGCGGAAATCCTCGACCAGCGAATGCGCGATCGTCCGACAGCGCTGCAGGTGGCCGAGCCCGAACGTGTCGTGGCTGTACATGAGAATTCGAGCGTCTTGTGCGTGCTGGGTCATTGTTGAACGTCTTTTAGAATTCTCGTTTTGAGGACCGTGGGCGACCCGGAATTCGAAACCATCCTCGCGGGTCTACCGACCTGCTTTGAACATGAGGACGCAATTTTTTCAATTGTATTACTCAACGTCTGCCCAGCTGCCATGCGCATCAGATGCAATCCCCAGCGCATCAGCCTCGTCGGTCTTGTTGCGCCGTGCGCGGCACAGAGCCTGGCGTCGACGATTGTGCTTTCGAGCTTTGCCTGAGCGAAAGAGCTATGTCCTACTTCAATTGATGTATGCCTCCTCTTCAAGCATATGCTAATAAAGGCATTTGCAGGAGGATGCTATGCCGTCCTTGAGGTGGGCTGCTATTGTCGCTCTTGCCGCGACGCTCAACAATGCGACACCGACCATAGCCGCCGAAGCAGTGGGCCAGGCAGTCGTGATCAAAACTGCCGTTACCGGCGCAAGCGGACCGCTGGAAGTCAAGTCACCCGTTCATCGGGACGAACGGATCAGTACATCCAATTCCGGGCTTGGCCAGTTCGTGTTCCTGGATGGCACCAAGCTGGCGGTGGGATGGGGTTCTTCAGTCGTCATCGACAAGTATGTCTTCAACGATGATAATTCGGTGAAGAAGCTTACCATCCGCGCTGCCAAGGGAACGTTTCGCTGGATAAGCGGAAGCTCGCCTTCATCCGCCTACCAGATCGTGACGCCTGCGGGCACGATAGGCGTGCGGGGAACAGCATTCGATGTCCATATCGCGCCCAACGGCAAAACCGCCGTCGTGCTCCTGAAGGGGACGGCCCGATTCTGCGGCGGCGCCGGATGCAGGGAACTGAAGCGGCGCTGCGATTGTGTGGTCGCGACGCCATCGGGCGCAATCACCGACGTTATCAAGGTCAATCGATCCGTGCTCACCACACTCGGCACCTCGCGGGCATTGCCGTTTCTGACCGGCAATCAGCAGCTTTCGGGAAGCTTTGGCGCAATCGGCGGAAATTGCGGGCTTACGGCTGCCATTCAGCAGGAACATACGCCGCGGCCGCAGCAGCGCAACTCACCGGCGCCACCCAGTCCGGGCACGCCCAATCCGCCGAGCCCGCCGGAGCCGCCGCCGAAAGGCGAGGTGGATGACGGCAACAATGGGCATGGAAATGATCCGGGTAAGCACGATCCCAGCAATCCCGGAAGATCCTACGGTCCTGGCAAGAAGGGATAGGGCAAGGGCGGTGGCAACGGCAAGAGCCACGGATAGCCGCTCTTTTTCTTGGCGAGTCCGATATTCGACTTCGCCGCCCGGCCGGGGCTAACTCGCCTCTACGTCGGGGTGGACGACATCATTGCCCTTGAACAGTAGCGAGTCATGTGGTCGACCTCCCTGTATGAACGCAGGTCAGGAACCGGAGCCGAATTGTTGCTCCGCATAGCCGGCATTCACTTCCACCGCCGCTGCCGCCCGTTTGGCAACAAAATCATCCGCTCTACGAGCTATCCGGCCATAGAAGTCCTGCAAGCCTGCCGGCAGGCTTGCAGCCTTGGCTTTGGCCGCCGCGATGATCTTTCGGCTGCCTGGCAAGCGCGATTGCAACGCCTCGACGAGCTTGCCGTGGAGAAGCCGCAATTCCGCAAAATCCGGCGACGACGCAACATTTTCATCGCCGACGACGGCACTGATTCTGGTCCTGGAGCTCTTTCCCTTGAGCTCCAGCGATCCCGCGTCGAGCAAGGCCCAGCCTGGCAGTGATCTTACTGTGTCGTCGGACGCGAGGATGTCGAAACTCACCGTCTTGCACGCTGTCTCGATACGCGCTGCTATGTTCACCGCGTCGCCAACGGCCGAATAGTTGAATCGCGACTCCGCACCCATGTTTCCGACGCAGGCGACGCCGGTATGGATTCCGATACCGATGCGAACCGTCTGCCCGGCCCCGAATCCGAATGCATCGCTTTCGTTGAGGCGGGCAATCGTCTCGCGCATGGCCAATGCCGCGCGAACGGCCTTGGCAGGATGGTCGGTGACATCGACCGGGGCATTCCAAAAGGCCATGATCGAATCGCCGATGAACTTGTCGAGTGTGCCTTCATTGGCGGTGACATGACGGCTGAGCGCGTCGAGAAGCGTGTTCAGAAACCGCACGACAGCTGTGGGCGGCAGTCTTTCGCTGATCTCGGTGAAGTTTCGCACATCGACAAACATCACGGTCAGCTCGCGGTCGTCTCCGCCAAGACGAAGTGCGTTGCGCGTGTGCTCGATGCGGTAGAGAAGCGATGGCGACAAATATTGGCCGAAGGCCCGCCGGATCGCGCGCCGCTCCCGATCAGTCACCAGGAAGCGGAAAGAGGTTGTCGCGAAATGCGTGATCGTGCCCATGACGATCGGCGCAAACGGGTCGAACAGCAGTCCCGCAAGCGAAAAGGCGAGCCATGATGCGACGAGCGCCAGGCCCGTGATCGCCAGGCCGCAGGCGAGCGCAATCGCGGGGCTTACGAAAATCGTGAGAATCACCAGAAGGATGCCCAGCATCGCGATCGACGCGATTTCCAGCCCGTTTGCCCAGTCGGGCCGCGACAGATAGTGGCCGGACAGTACCTGTTCAACCATCTGCGCGTGGAGCGAGACGCCCGGCACGTTCTCACCGAGTGCCGTGACACGAATATCCTGAAGCCCGGCGGCGGAAGTGCCGACAAACACGATGCTGCCGTCGATCGCGGCCTTTGTTTCAGGCGAGACGCCGTCGGGTGCGAGCACGTCCTTCGCCGAAACATACCGTTCCGCCCTGTCGGGACTGACATAGAGCCAGAGTTCGCCGGCCGAGGTTACCGGGATAACGAAGTCGCCGATCTTGACGGAGGTCATTATGCCCTGCCGATCCGGCGCGCCGGCAATGAGATAGGTGGAGGCGCCTTGCGCTACCCTCATGGCCTCGAGCGCAAGATCCGGATAAAGCTGCTCGCCATCAGTCAGAAAAAGTGGAGTTGCCCTCACAACAGCGGTCGACCTGCCCGGATTGAGGCTGATATGCCCGATGCCGGCGGCATTGGCCTCAAGCTGCGGCCGCAGCGGTGTGGCTGCCTTGATATGGGGAGGAGCATCGACCGGGCTTTCGCCCGTAAAGGCGATGCCAGCCTTCATTCGCGGACGATAGTTCCCTTCGTTGGAGATGCCGTAACCCAGGATAACTGGTTTGCCGGCGATCGACCGGGCGAAGATCTCGTCGTTGTCGGGCAGGCGGTCGAGCACGGCAGGATCGATGCCTGGCACGTCGCGGACAACAGTGCGAGGCGACAGACGATCAGGCTCGGCGAAAAGGATGTCGAATGCGATGGCTGCCGCACCAAGCTCCGTCAGTTTCTCGACCAGAGCCGCCATGCGATCCCTGGGCCACGGCCACTGCCCGAACTGCTGCAATGAGGCCTCGTCGATGTCGACCACGCGGACGGGCATCGACTCGAAGTGGCGAGGTGCCAGCCTCTGATATTGGTCGAACGTCGCTTCGCGGGCCAGTCTCAACGGCTGCGGGTCGCGCGCCCGGACAATTGTAAGCGCCGCTACCAGCGACAAGCCCAGGATGACGCCGGCCAACTGGGCGCGTGTCATGACTTCTGCACCGGTTGCTGTGCTGCGTGTCCTTCCTGCATGGTCCCGCCCCGGGAGGTAGGTTTCGAGCCTCAAGGCTAGGCTGCATTGTTCCCGGCGAATGTGCAATCACCAACCTTACCGCCCCAACGGAGTAGCGCAGTCCCAGCGCTGACGATTTTCCGCAGCCAGGAAGAACCGAGTAAACACTGGGGCTACGAATCACTGCGTCGTCGCATCGCCCCTCAGTATCGTCTCCAGGTCGTCGGGCGGCGGTTTGTTCGTGTTCCCCTCAACCGCCGCAATGGGCGCGCTGACCGTCGTTGCCGCGGCGTTGCCGATCGTGTCGACTGTGCCGGCAACGACCAGGCCCAGCTCGTCGCCAAGGCCAACTTTCGAATCCGTCAGGGTTTGACCGGATGCCAGTTGCGCCCCCAGGAGCTGCACGATTTCAGGACTTTCGGCAAACTTGCTGTGGTTCAAACGATCCGCGGTCTTCACGTCAGTCAGATCCAGAGCTGTTATTCCGGCCGCCTGCAGCTTCGATTTGTACGGCTCCTTTGACGGATCGGCCTGCCCCACCCTATCGACATTGCCCGCGATCAGACGCGAAACGGCAAGCGCCCGGTCGTCCCGCGAGACGGTGATGGTGAACTTCGGCTTTTTCGGTCCGAGCTCGGTCCACTGGCGGCCGAAGACATCCACGTCCAGATCGGGAGATGCCAGGATGACGTTCCTGATCTTGGGCGAAACGCGCCCGTCCTCCAACGCCATCTGCCTCAATGATTCCATCGCGAGCCAGGTGCCCATAGAGTGCGCCATGACCGTGACGTCCGTCACGCCGCGGTCGTCAGCCAAGGCCTTCAACGTCCGCTCGAATGCGGTGCGTGAAAAATTGGTGCTTTCCTTGTCGTAGTTGTAGCCGAGAACACTGGCGCGCGACGGCCATGTGAAAAGGATCGGCACGACCTTTGCCCGCGAGTCATGCACGAACTGCGCGAAGCGAAACACCGAATCCTCATACCTGTTGTTAAAGCCATGCACGAAGACGAGAACATGGCCGTTCGAATTATGAGAATGCAGCCATTTGTGAGCTTCGGGAATCGACAGATTTTTCGCGGCAACGACGGCGAAATCCTTCCGGGGATCGGGCGGCAGCTTTTTCGGCCATTCGACCGTGCCGGGCGCACGGTTCGGCGGGATTGAGATGGTGAGGTCGGTCAAGGAAAGTGCCGGGCTGCGCTCGCCCGTGAACAAGGTCGCCGGGTCGCCGGAAGGCTTGCGGCTGGTCGCAACCAGCATCGTCACATCCGAGGCCGCCGGCGAGACCAGGCTCGCGGGAATCGGCGTAAGAACGCCCTCGGGCTCTGTCGCGCACGCCGTCAGCGCAAGGAAGAGAGCCGATATACTTCCTACGGCGTGCCTGCGTAACGGTCTAGACCGCGCCATTGCTTACCCTTTGTGGATGCCTTCACGCGCTGACATCGGCCGAGCACAAGCACGCTCCCCTCACGACGAACGCGCGATGCAACGAAAGCCAAGGTGACAGGTGGACGTATCCACGGGCTGCGCCATGCGAGCGGCCGGGCGGTAACGCCGGCAGTAGCTGGGGGCACACAGGAAGGACCCGCCCTTGGTGACCTTGCGTGGAATTTTGATGTCGGGCGTCAGCGGGTCGTAGCTCGCCTCGCGCTCGCCGCCGCGCGGATTGGTTATCGTGCAGCATGGGCTCTCGATTCGGCGGTGCTCCTGGTACCAGTCGACAGTCCACTGCCAGACATTGCCGGCCATGTCATAGAGGCCATAACCGTTTGCCGGAAACGAGGCGACGGGCGCGGTCCATTCGTAGCCGTCCTCGCAATCGTTGCGGAATGGAAACTCGCCCTGATAGGTGTTGGCCATATGCTGGCCGCCGGGGGTCAGTTCGTCGCCCCATACGAATTCGGCGCCCTCCAACCCGCCGCGCGCGGCGAACTCCCATTCGGCCTCGGTCGGCAGCGCCTTTCCGGCCCAGTTCGCGTAGGCTTCCGCGTCCTCATAGGCAATGTGCACGACAGGATGGCTTTCGAGCCCCTTGAGGCCGCTGGCGGGCCCGCGCGGATGCCTCCAGTTCGCGCCCCGGACGTAAGCCCACCAGTTGTAATGATTGCTGCGATCGATGCCGCGTGGAGGCCTGACGAACAGGGCTGAAGCCGGAGCCAATGAATCGACGCTGGCTCCGGGATAGTCAGCCGCATTTGCCGGGCGCTCGGCCAGCGTAGCGTAGCCGGTCGCCTCGACGAAGCGCCTGAACTCGGCGTTTGTGACCGTCGTGCGATCCATCCAGAAGCCGCCGACGACGACGCGGTGCGCCGGCGCCTCTTCCGGATAGTGGCCGTTCGAGCCCATCAGGAACTCGCCGCCGGGGATCCAGAGCATATCGCCATGCGACGAGGCTGCCGGCTTTGCGGCAAGTCGTGCCTCAGTCATCGGGCGGCCTCGTCTGAACGGCAGAACTCATCTGCCTTTCAATCTCCCGCGGCAAACATATCTTCCGGGCTTGGCGTCACCAACGGTGTGAAGTACGTCAACCGCACGGCTTCCATCAGCAACAGCGGAGGCTTCATCTGGGTTGCGAGTTCCGTAATCCTTGCCTGCAACTCCTTGACTTTATCCGGATTTTTGTCGGCCAGATTGGTCGCTTCCGATTTGTCCTGCGCCAAATTGAAAAGCTCTATCTTTTGCGGCAACGCTGCTGCCCATACCAATTTCCAATCGCCCTCACGCACCGCGCCGGCCATCGGATCAACGTTGTAGACAATCTCAGTGCGCGGCGAAGGTTTGCCCTCGCTGATGGCCGGCCACATATCCATGCCGTCCAGCGGTTTGTCCTTGCCAGGCTTGGCACCGGCTAGCCCGGACAGCGTTGGCAACATGTCAACGACGTGCATAAGGCCATTGAAGACACCAGGCTTGATCTTGCCGGGCCAGTTCATGAAGGCAACCGAGCGGGTGCCCCCTTCATAGATAGTGCCTTTGCCGTCACGATAGGGGCCGTTATCCGCAGGCAGCTTGCCGTTTACCTTCGTGTCCCCCGTAAACATCGAGTTGACGACGCCGCCATTGTCGCTCATGAAAACGATAAGAGTGTTGTCGCGAATCCTCTTCTTCTCGAGGGCGGCCACGACGTTTCCCACCTCGTCATCGATCACGGAGATCATGGCGGCATAGGCTCTCCGGTTCTCGTCCGGGATATTCTTGTACCGGTCGAGATACTCCTTCGGAGCCTGGAAGGGCGTGTGGGGCGCGGTGAAGGCGAGGTAGAGAAAGAGGGGCTTTTTCTGATCGTGCGTGTTGATGACCCGGACGGCCTCCCGACCGAACAGGATGTTGTCGAAGCCCTGCTCCTTGATCGGCTTGTTGTTTCGGTACCAGTCCGCGATCCCGTGCGAAGCATGTTTGAAATGATCGATCTCGCCGACGGTTGCCCCGTAGAATGAATCAAATCCACGTTGTTTCGGCCAATAATCCGTCTTGGCATGGCCAAGATGCCATTTACCGCTCATCGCCGTTCGATAACCGGCATCTTTGAGGACTTGCGGAAGAAGGGTTTCGTCAAGCGGAAGGCCATAGGTCCCCGCAGCAGGGACAACGCCAACCTGCATACCATAGCGTAGCGGATAGCGGCCGGTCATCAGGGCGCAACGCGTTGGTGTGCACATCGGCTGCACGTAATATTCCTCGAGCTTCGCCCCTTCTGCTGCAAGCTTGTCGATGTTGGGCGTCTTGATGTCCGAGCCATGGTAGCCGACATCTTTCCAGCCCTGATCGTCCGTGACGATGAAGACGATGTTGGGTCGCGATGGCTCGGCCGCCACGGCCTGAACACCGGCAAGGCCGGCAAGCGCTCCTGAGAGGCCGGCAGGAACGGCAAATCGCGAAACGGCAGCCGCCGTGCCGGCCATCAATGCGTCGCGCCGCGTGATTTTGTTGCTTGTGCCGGCTTCAGCCGGGAAGTCTCGATCGATACTCATACTCTCCGCCCTTCTCCCCTTTGGGTAAATGCTTTTGGGGTATCAACGTCACTCCTCCCTGAAGGCCGAAGCTTTCAGGACCTGTGTTTCTGTTTTCCGACCAGTAAGCACACCGGTGTCGGACAGCAGCCGATGGCCTCTCTGCCATCACTTGGCAGTCCAGCTAAACGCAAGCGCCACGAACCAACCACTCCGTCTCAATCCTTTATTGGACCGAGAATTTATACGTGAAACCCAGCATCGGTCCCTGCTGGGTGAGTTTATTCACGAAACCGTCGTGACTATAATTGTCGTGCACGGCCCGATAGCCGATAAACATCGACGTCTTTTCGTTGAATTGATAACCGGCGCCACCCATTACGTCCCACATGGACTTGGACCCCGCGCCGAAACCACCGACCAGGCCCCAGCCGGCAAGGTAGATTCCGTTACCGACATCGGCCTTGAATTTGGCGCCGATCACCGGATCGACCCATGTATCGCCGTCGCTCGCCGAAGTGCCGTCAAGCGCGCCGCCGTGGAATTCGAAACGGTTGTCGGCCGACCAGAGGCGCGCGCCGGCCACCAGATCGAAATTGGTCCCGTCCTGATAGTACAGGCTGTAACCGCCAAGCGCCGTCCCCATGAAAGTGCTCACCGTCGCATCGATGTTTGAAGCGAGGATTCCCCGGGGGGTGTCTATGTCGGCGTTGAGCCTGGCGTAGACTATGTCCGTGCTGATGGTGAAACGCCCGTTGCGGGCTTCCGTAATCCCCATGAAGCCGAATTTGAGATGCTGCAGCACATCGCTGAAGCTCACATCGACATCCTGAGGCGGGAATCCGAAGAGGCCGCTTTCGCCGTTGATTCCCGATGCCCACAGATACGGGGCGACAGTAACAGTCCAGCCTTCATCCTGTTGCTGCTTGGTCGCGTCTGCCGCAAACGCACTGGCCGCACAAAGTAGAGACACCGCTGCCGTTCCCAAGGCGGCGGAACGAAATTTGTTCATGAGAGTCCCCATCTTTCCTCCCTGTAGCCCACTTGCTGGTGGCGAAGACACCGCTGTGAACTATGCACCGAGTCATATTCGATACGGCATCGGAGACTAGATGAAATCTCGCTTTGCGCTAGGTCAATTCGGCGGCCATGCAGCGGAACTTGACGGATCAACATATCAACGTCTTGCGCCATTCGCTCCTCCGGTCCCGGCGCTGCACGATAATCATGGCAAAGACGCTCGATGTTCTCGGCGAACCCGTCTGAACCATATCTATTTCGTCCACAGTCCCCACCAGCCGTGCGTCGGCCATATTTTGCGCCGATTGATCTCGCGCAATTCGAATTTAAGGTACACCTAATACAACCGTCCCGCTATCCACTTTGCGCAAAGGACGTATTTTTGACCGCCTGGCCTTCATCGCCTTCGTACAGGGACGTGCTGCTTGGCCCTGACGACCTGACCAGCGCCGCCTCCGGTCTGCCCGTGAAGGTCGACAGGCTTTCGACCGGCTGGCTTCCCTCGCGCATCCGGCAAATCCAGTCCCCCGGCAAGTGGGCGCTCGACCTGCCCGAATTCAATTGCGCCTTCCGCGCCAATGGCGGTTTCGATCCAGGCTCCGTGGCGTTAGTGGCCATCGAGCGGGCCTGTGGGTCGACGATATGCGGCATCCCGCTCGAAGACGACTTGGTCCTGGCAATCCCTGCCGGCACGAGCGTGACGGCAACGGTCCGGCCCGGCCTCACCTACGCAGTCGCCATTGTCCCGACCTCGACCTGGATGGAAATCCAGTCGGTTGCCGCGGGAATGGTCCTCGAACAGATCAGCGATCGCCCTACGACAGTTCGGCTCACCGCCGGCGAAGCGCAAACAATCCGAAGCCAGATGAAGTCGATGGCAGACCACCTTGCGACACTTGCAAGCGATTCGGTTCTGCCAAAGCAACCGCCAGATGCATTCGTGGAATACCTGGGAGTGGTGGCTGACGCCTTCGCGGGCGCAGATAGTCGTGAGACCGGGACAGCCGGTTCCGCGAGTCATCATTTTAGACAAGCATCGGCAGCCGAGGATTTCATTCGCACGCACATCCGGGAAGACATACCCATTGTTCGACTGTGCAAGGAAATCGGCGTCAGCCGGCGACAGCTCGAGTACGCCTTTCGCACCACATTCGCTGTAACTCCGCTCGAATTCATCAGAGCGCTCCGCCTCAACGAAGCCAGACGGCTCCTTACCACTGCCCGTGCAAACGGCTTGAGCGTTACAACGATCGCAATGGATGTGGGGGTCAACCATTTGGGCCGCTTCGCCGCCAACTATCGCCTGTTCTTCGGTGAGTCTCCCAAGGAAACACTCCAGCGCGCCGGAAGATCGTGACCAGGGCACAGTGCAGTCCTCGAAATTGCGCCCCCGTCATCGATGGAATTTGCGCAATCCGGATAGAAGTCGCATCATCAAATTAGTATATTCTAAAATAGTAAATGCATTGCCCCTGGCCCGCTGGGCCAGAGAACAAGCCCGGTTTCGGGTTCGGCTCTGGGTTGCGTCGGACGCATGGTTGCATCGGACGCGAATCCAAACGCACGGAGTGGTGAGTTTCTGGGAGGACGCAAAATGACAAGATTTAGCTTGAGATTGACCGGCGCCGCCGGAATCGTCATCGCCTTGATGTTTGGAGGGCTTGTCGACGCCGTTACGCCCTTCGCCCCTTTCGTCGGCGACGCACAGGCGCGAGTTGGTCGCCCACTCACGCCAGGCAGTGTAGCAGGGGTTGCGAGGCGGACCACACGCCGAACGATCCGCCGTTCGACTGTCTACGTGAGCAGGCTGCCGGCGGCGTGTGTGAAGACTTCGATCAACGGCACCGTGCTCTGGCACTGCGGCAGCAGCTACTATCAGCCCTACCAAGGGCGCTATGTCATCGTCTATATACATTGAATGGCAAGCTGCCCCGAATTAATGATTCGACGATTGGGAGCCAGGAACCTGGCGCGCCCGACACGACATCTCGGATTTCTGACCGCGATGTTTTTCCTGATCGCCAGGTCCCTCGTCTTTGGGATCGCCCTCTCGTTGGCTGGCCCGTCGCAGGCGCAGGCGCCGGCGACCGTCCCACCTGAAAGGGTCAAACAGCTATTCGAGCTTCTCGACGATCCGTCGGTGAAGGCCTGGATGGCCGAACAACGAAATCGGGACGCCGGGTCAACGGGAGCGCCTGCCAAGGCAGGAGCTTCGCCGGCCGCCGCATCGTCCGACGCCGTGGCCGCACCAGGCCAGATGAATACGATGGCGTCCTCGACGCTCGATCGGATCAAGCATCATATCGAAAGAATCGTGCGGACTTTGCCCCTGCTGCCAGGCCAGTTCGCGCGCGTTCGGGCAGAAACCATGGAGGATATGTCCGGCAGGCGGCCTGCCGGCGTGCTTTTGCTGATCGCAATGTTCATCGCTGCCGGCGTGGCGCTCACCTGGGCAACGTACAGGCTCACCCGTCCGTTTCGTCTTTGGATCATCGCGCAGCCGAAGGATACGCCCATTGGGCGGGCCAAGAAGATTGGTGGTCGCACGCTTTATTCCAGCCTGCTGATCGTCTCGTTCGCGCTTGGCAGCGCTGGCGCGTTCATGTTGTTCGACTGGCCAATGCTTATCCGCGAGATCGTGCTGACATTTCTGATGGCTGCAGTCGTTACAGCGGGTGTGCGCATGTACCTCGCAGCCATGCTCGTCCCTTCCTTCATGCAGGTCGAGAACGCCGTCGAGGTTCGTGCTTTGCCGATCACCAACGAGATGGCTGACCATTGGTTCTATTGGCTGCCCCGGATCGTCGGCGTCTTCGCCTTCTTCGGCGCCGCGTTTATCCTCTTGCCGGGTCTCGGCATCGATCAGGACGGGATGCTGGTCCTGTCAGTGGGTGCCGATTCCGCACTGCTGTTGCTCTTTTTGCTTGCCGTTTGGCGTCGGCCAAGAACGCAGCGAGACGGTGCGAACCAAGCGGGTCACACCGGAGCGACATGGTTTTTGACGGCTTACTTCGTCGTCCTGTTCCTGCTGCGCATCGCCGGCCTTCCCATATTGTTCTGGTTTACCTTCGCCGCATTCTTCCTGCCTTTGACAATCGTGCTGACGCAGCGCGGGGTCAATTTCGTCCTGCGGCCGGGTTCGGAAGATGCTGGCCGGCCTACGATCCCGGCGCTGACGATCGCTGTCATCGATCGCGGAATCCGGATGATTTTGATCCTGGCGGCGGCTTACGTTCTCGCCCGTGTCTGGGGTCTGAACATGCAGTCCATGCAGGACAGCAACACGACGACCACGCTCATATTGCGCGGCTTGATCAATATCGTGGTCATTGCCCTGGCAGCCGATTTCGGCTGGTCGATCATCAAAGCTTTGATCGAACGCAAGCTGGGCATCGAAACGCCGCACGCAGCGATCAGCGACGAGGAGATGCCGATCGTCGATCCGCAGCAGGCGCGGCTGCGCACGCTCTTGCCGATCATCCAAAACATTCTGCTCGCGGTGATCGTCGTCATGGCGGTGCTGATGATGCTCGCCTCAATGGGTATCGAGATCGGCCCGCTGATCGCCGGCGCCGGCGTCGTTGGTGTCGCTGTGGGATTTGGAGCACAAACCCTGGTCAAGGACGTCATTTCCGGCGTATTTTTTCTGCTCGATGATGCGTTTCGCGTCGGCGAATACATTTCTTCGGGCTCTTATGTGGGTACGGTAGAGAGCTTTTCGCTGCGCTCGGTGAAGCTGCGCCACCATCGTGGCTCGCTGTTCACAATACCTTTCGGTGAACTCGGGGCAGTCCAGAACCAGAGCCGTGACTGGGTTACCGACAAATTCAACATCACCGTCGGCTATGACACCGACATCGACTTCGCTCGCAAGCTGATCAAGCGAATCGGCCTCGAACTGGCGGAAGATCCCGAATTCAAACCCTGGGTGCTCTCACCGATCAAGATGCAGGGCGTACAAGAGTTCGGCGAGTACGGCATCGTATTGAGGGTCAAGGTCACAACCAGACCGGGAGGCGCCTTCGGTATGAAACGCAAATTCTATGTACGCCTCCGCCAAGTCTTCAAGGAGCAGGGCATCGAACTCCCGTTCCCGACCGTCCACGTCGAAGGGCTACAGAACCCACATGGGGCAGAGAATGCGCCGTTGGAGATCACACCCGAGTTAAAAATCGCGGTCGCGCAGTCGCACACCAACCGGCGCAGAAAAAAAGCTGGCACAGCGGAGTAGGAAACTGTGCCACCGACCGGTCACAGCGCGGATCGCCAACCGGCGCTGCCGTGCGCGCCATAGCGAGCCGGCGGCCGCGGCCGCACAGCCCAAGACCTTGGCAAGAACTGCCGGGCAGGTCGCATTTCCCTTCCTTCAATGCTCGACCGGCCTCTGTCCCGACGACCCAACGCAGTACGAGCTGCTCCGGCTGGAAAAGCACTCCGACAACACACCTGTGCTGACCGGCAGCCGACAGATGGATCAGGCACGACTTCTAGCGCGCTCGGCCGTGTCGTCCGTCTCCACATCAGCTCCGTTCGAGATCAATGCTCTCATCATATCGGCGCGGCTGTCGATTGCGGCGTCGATATCGGTGGCCAGCTTGTGGTTCTTGTCCAGCATACGCTGCATGGCTGAATCAGGAATAGCGATCACCTCGCTAGCTTCGTCCGCCACGAGGCTCACCGGGCTTGGTGTCCCGCGAAAAATCTGGCGGATGGCAAACATCTGCCCGGGCGACAGCCGATCAACGACGCGGGGGCCGCTGGGGGTATCGATCGCAGTCGAGAGGCTGCCGCTAAGCAGAATGTAGAAAGCGGTGGCGGGCGCGCCGTGTGCGAGCAATAGTTCACCAGGCGCGTAGCGTTCGATCCGCGACGCTTCGGCAAGCTCCTCGATACCGGTCACCGGGCCGCGCAGTGCACCGCTGTTGACGATCAACCGAACTCGCTCCTCGGCCGTCACTCCCCAGTCGAGCGCACCGCCAATCACTTCGACGACCTTGCCGTCCCCGGTCCGCATGAGGGAGATGCCGTGTCGCGGCAGAACGTGCCAGATGCGGTCGAGAAGCGTGTTGCATGCACGGCCTATCTTGCCCGGCTCGTCCACCAACACACCCACTGCATAGCGAATACCGCCGGCAGTCCATTCCGCGACCTGGCAGCTGGCGCTGTCGGGACCGATGCTCTCTGGAATGCTTCGCGCGGCCTCGGTCAAGGCAGCGATAACCTGGTCCGGAGGATAGGCCGAAGGAACGACGATCGACGTGCCTGCCCCGAACGGTTGCCCATTTCGCACGATCCGCAAGGTGTCCCCTGCAATCTTCGAACTCGGCACGGCGATCCGCTCCCCGCCAGCTTCCAGAGTCACGGCACGCCAGTCGACCTGAACGACCTTGGCGTAGCCCTGGTCGAGACGCAGCCAGTCGCCGATGGCGAAATGTCGGCCGGAGAGCACGATGAGGCCATTGGCGAGACCGCCGATCACGCTTTGTAGCGCCAGCCCGAGGACGACCGATCCGACGCCGAGCGCGCCGAACAGCGTCGTAAGCTTGATATCCCACACCGTGGAGATGATGAAGGCGCCGCCCACGATGACGATGAAGACTGCGCCGAGCTCGTGGAAAAGCCTGGGCGCCTGAGCCCGTCCATCGACCGCACGTCTCGCCGCCAGGAGAACGGTCTGCCCGATCAGCAGGACCGCATAGAGCACGAGTATGCCGACAATGGTATCGATGACCTTGAAGGCTACGCCGTCGGAAGGGAGCGACGAGAGCTTATGGATCAAGACCCATAAGGCGACAGCAGGCAGAACGGCATTCTGGATCACCTTCAGCGGGCGGGTGGTTTCGGAGCCCTCCATGCGCCGGGTGACCTCGGAAAGGACAAGGGTGACGAGAGGATAGCCGAGGACGACAACGGCCGCCCACGCGAGAAAGCTGGACCACGGGATGTTTGTCATGACAATCACATCATGCAGCCGCGGTGACAGACGACGCCGCAGCGATGGGGCCTTGCCACGTATCCACGGCCTCGGCCTGGTTGATCGGGATGGATGGCTTCTTCACGAAGCCATCCGCATCCGGCAGTTGCTCCAGGACCGGCTTCGTGATGCGCACGGAATTGGCATCGGCGTCGAAGACGATGCGGCGTGCCGTGAGCACCGTCAGGCCCCACATGCTATAGACCGTGCGTTGCTGGCCGACGAGGCCGACTTCCACGTCGCCGAGCGCGACCGCGGCCTTGACCGTGAGCGGTATGCTCCAGTTACGGCTGTGGCGCTCCGCTATCTCGGCCACCGCCGCGATGAAGGAAAGGATTCGCCGCGCACCATCCAGCCGAGGCGTCGAGAGTCCGCAGGCGGCAATATACGTTTCGCCGAACGAATGGGTTTTCTCCACGCCGGCGTCCAACGCCGCCTCATCTATGTCGCTGATCAGTTCGTTGACAGCCTTCAACGTGTCCTGTGTCGCGTCGGTAACAAGCACGTTGATACCGTCGATATCGATCACCGTGACCGCGACGTTCTTGACGACCTCGGCCACCGATTCCTCGCCCATTTTGATCCGCTCGGCGACGATTTCGGGAAAGACGTTGCGCAAGAGCGCTTCATACTCGCCGGTCTTCTGGGCGATCTTGTCGCTGCGTGTGGCAATCTCGTCGGCCATGGTATTGAACGCGCGACTGAGTTCGCTGAATTCGTCGCTGCCGTTGACGGGAATTCGTGTCTTCTCGTCACCGGCGGCGAGTCGATTGACTCCGGCCAGCACTTCACGGATTGGCCGGGTGAATGCACCTGCCGCAAAAAGTGAGACAAGGGTGAGGACGGCGGCGGCGGCCGCCGCGACCTGGACCACGCGCCGCCGGAACTCGCTGACAGGCGCGAGCGCCTCCGCGACATCCATCTTGGCAAGAATGGCCCAGCGTGTCCCCAGGACATCGATCGGTGCCCAGGAGGCCAGGACATCGACACCGCGATAATCTTGGAGGATGTCCGTTCCTGACTGACCCCTGAGCGCCTCTTCGGCGGCCCGGCTATTGTCGGGTTGGTTCAGAACCGCGGAATTGAAGCGGCGGATGCGTTCGATGTCCGCATCACTGATGCCGACTCTGCTCAATGCGGCAAAGTAAGAATCGGGAGTTTCCCTTTGAAAGCGCGAGCCACTGCGCATCCTGTGGTCCGGGCCGACGAGAAAGGCTTCGCCGGTTTTGCCGAGACCCACATCCGCCCATCGCCCGTTCGAAGTCATGACGGCGTCGAGATCGTCTTTTGAGACTTCGGCGATCAGTATCCCGAGCGTTTGCCCATCGCGAATTATTGGCACGGCTATGAAAGCGGCTGGGGCGAGAAGGCTAGGTGGATACGCCCTGAAGTCTTCCAGTACGACGGAACCGTCTGAGGTCCCGTCGCGCAAGGCCGATGCAAACGCGCGGCCGATGCCCGACTGCGCGAGCGGACCGTCGACGACATTACTGCCGAAATCGATGCCTTTATAGATCGTGTAGACGACCGTGCCGGTCTGCGCATCGACGAGCATGATGTCGCTGAGATTGCTGGCTTCGGCAGCCCGCGTGAGGAAGGGATGATAGCGTTCGTGCGCAATGTCGTAGGACGTTCCAGTCCCGGCGGAGAGCAACTTCTGCTTCTCGTCGACGGGAAAGCTGTTGCGAGCGATGTAATCGGTCTGGAGACGCAGCGCCAACGGATCGGTCGGCATATAGGAGGCGGCGCTCAACTCACCTTCGACCAAGCTCTCGATCTTCGGCAGGTAATCCTTTTCATAGAAGGACAAGAGCTCGGGCGGCGGCTCGTGCTCGCCTTGCAATGTCTTGTATCCGCTGGTGAAGGCGACCATGGCGTCGATCGTGGCAGGAGCTCGCGATAAGACAACGAACTGCCGCTCAAGCTCTGCGAAGTAGCGCTCCACCTCGGATTTCTTGCTCTCCCTTAAAGTCGTCAGCTGACCAAAGATCGATGCACCCAGTGATTGGGATCCACTGCGATCGGCGACAAGGCCGGTCGCGGCCGTGCACGCAATGCCGCCCAAAAGCAGGATGGCTAGCAGCTTGGAGCGGATGGACAATCGGCGCAGCATGGCGAGCTCCCACAGGTGCTGGAAGTTTCATTGCCTTCAGACCAAAACCTCCAGCGACATGGCTTTCCAAAGCCAGACAAGAATGGCGGACAGGATCGCTATGACAATCACGGCGATTCCGACACCAATGATGATGGTTAGATCAGCCATATCCCTGCCTCTCCATTCGAAGACTATTGCAAGCGGCCGTCTCCGCTCTTGTCGGCCGCGGCGAAGTCCTTCATGACCCGGTTCATGAATTCCTCCCGACCGACGCGGCCGTCCCCATTGATATCAGCCGCTGCGAGCTGGTCCGCGCTCAGGATGTTGGCGGTCTCGGCCTGGCTGAGAGAGCCGTCATCGTCGGCGTCCAGCTTTTCGAAGGCCTTTGTCATAAAGGACTGATACTCCTGCCGGTTCACCGCACCGTTGCCATTGGCATCGAGTTGATCCTTCTGGCCCTCGTACATAGCCTCCTGCGCCGTGCTCGCGCCGGTGCAAAACAGCAGCAGGGATGCCGTCATCGCGATTGTGGCTCTCATCGTCTCGTCCCTTTCTTGTCGTCTCATTGGCAGGCAAGCTGGTTACCGAGATAGCCGCCGCCGCCAACACCGACAGCCTCGGCGAGGACGCGACCGCTGCCGCCGCCAATGGTGCTGCCGATCAGGGCACCGACGACGGCGCCGCCGACCGTTCCGGCGATGCAGCCGAATTCTGAGTTGTGCTCTCGAACGGTCGAATCCGATGAGGACTGGCACGCCGTAAGCGCGAAAGTGCCCGAGAGCACGATTGCCACGATAGATCTCTTCATTGCTTTCTCCGGCTACGATGGTCGAAAGGAGCGCGCCGGACCGGGATGGCGCCTGCTCTGCAGCAGACGACAGACGGATCACGCACTCAGCGGCTCAGGCCAGCTTGTGGGGAATTACTTGGTCAGGGCGAATAAGCCGACAGCCCGGCCAAGCGAGTATCGTTGTCCCTCTCCGTGCATCGCTCGATGCCCGCCCACCAGAGATCGCAAAAGTTGCACAAGAATCCAGCTTAGGGCAAGAGGGAGAATGATATTATCTCAATCCACTTTGTCTAACATTTGTTTTCCAGGCTCCATCACAGCGAATTACATATTCTCTTGCTAAATTACCGGATACTTCAATTTTGCGGATGGGCGGTTTATTGGGCGCTATAGCAGAAAGACTCTCCACGGCGACAAAGCGAATGCGAAGACTGCAAGATCTGATACACGAGCAAAGCGCCGGCGAAACTGCAGCGAGATAACCGCGCAGCCGGAAGTTTCGGGTTGCGGAGCCGTCAGCCGCTGGCCGACCCGTCAGCAAGTCCACGCCTATGGCGCGCCCCTAGGGAGGGGAGTCCATCGCGCGGGCATCTGCAAACAGGCAACGGTGACTGTAGCCCCTATCCGGTCAAGCGGGATGAGCTCGTGCTGTTTACACCCGAGAGCGCAGCAATCACGGCGGCAGTGACCTCGGCGGTGCGCGCTGAGCCGCCAAGGTCCGGGCTGAGATATTCGCCTCGATCGGTGACGGTTTCAATCGCCGCCATAAGGCGACGCGCCGCAGGCTGCTCGCCGAGATGATCAAGCATCAGGCTTGCCGTCCAGAACGAACCGAGCGGATTGGCGACGCCCTTGCCGGTGATATCGAAGGCTGAGCCATGGATAGGTTCGAACATCGACGGACGACTGCGCGACGGGTCGATGTTCGCCGTCGAGCCGATACCGAGCGAACCACCAAGTGCGGCCGCCAGGTCGGACAGGATGTCGGCATGAAGGTTGCTTGCCAGAACCGTATCGACGCTGCCGGGTTTGTTGACCATGCGCTGTGTCATGGCATCGACCAGCATCCAGTCGACGGTCAGGCCGGGGTAGCCGCGAACCACTTCGCGCACGACCTCGTCCCAGAGCACCATGCCATGGCGCTGCGCGTTCGACTTCGTAACGACGGTCAAGAGCTTGCGCGGGCGCGACATGGCAAGGTCGCAGGCAAACCGGGCGATCCGCTCGGTGCCGGCTCGGGTGAAGACAGCGACGTCCATGCCGACCTCGATCGGCAGGCCGCGATGGGCGCGGCCGCCGACACCCGCATATTCGCCTTCGCTGTTCTCGCGTACGATCACCCAGTCTATCTGCTGGCCGAGTTCAGGCCGCAGTGGGCCGGTGAGGCCGGGCAAAAGGCGCGTCGGCCGAACATTGGCGTACTGGTCGAACCCTTGGCAGATGGCCAGGCGCAAACCCCACAGCGTGATGTCGTCCGGCAGGTTCGGGTCGCCGACCGAACCGAAATAGATCGCATCGAAGTCCTCGATCTGAGCCAGGCCGTCCTGCGGCATCATGCTGCCGTTGCGGCGATAGTAGTCCGAGCCCCAATCGAAGCGCTTGAACTCGAAGATAAGGCCCGGTTCGACGGCAGCCAAAGCTTCCAGGACTTTGACGCCGGCTTCGACGACCTCGGGGCCGATGCCGTCACCGCCGATCACGGCGATCCTATGCAAGGACATTTTCAGCTTCCTTCTCGATGGCAGCGACGATGGCGCTGGTCATTCCTTCGGTGTTGGTGGTTCCGCGTATGTCGCCCGTGCGCGTTCGGGCCGCGCGAGCACGGCTGCGGTCGCTCTTGCCATGATCGATGATGCGGTGAGCGCCTCGGTTGTGGCCGAGCCATTCCAGCAGCATGCGGGTGGATTCGATCATCGCATAAGGATTGACGATATAAGGCGAAGGCCCCGCCATCGCCATGCCGAATATCAGCCCAACGGCGAAGGGCATTTCCCACTGCACCATGGCGATCGCCACGCCGTAGCTGCCGAGGCCGTAGAACACCGAATTGCCGAAAGGGGCGTAGTCGGCATAGCCGCCGATGATGTTCCAGCCTTGCGCCAGCACGGCAAGCAGCAGCGCGTTGATGCCGAACTGGACCAGAACATGGCGCCGAAGGAGGTCCGATCCCGGAGCTTTCCTTCACCGATCTGGCCTCCCTTCGTAAGCCTGTCCTAGCAGTGGCGCCGGCAGGACGATGGTCCCGGTTCACGCAACGCTCTGAGCCCTCCAGCGCATCTATCGCGCAGCCTGCCTGCTTAAGCTCGGATCGTAAATTCTCCCGGCTTTGATGCCGATCAAGGGGGCTCGCGGCCTTCTTCGCTATCAAATCGTGATGATCGAGAACTCAGCCTCCCCAACGTGGCGCGGCGTGGGCGAGCCCTATTTGTCGCGACCGGCTATCGAGGTGCTGCAGGAATGCTGCTCTCGGCCTACCGAGCTGACTTCGACCGCGACGCGCAACGGGCTTTCGCGCCTCGGACCAAACACGTTCGCCGATCATCGGCGAGAACAAGCGCTGGCGGTCCTGTTGCGGCGGTTTCGCAATCCGCTGGTTCTGGTCCTGATCGTCGCGGCGATCGTTACCGGTGTTGTCGGTGAAGGCCGCGAGGCCGTCATCATCGGAGCAATCATCCTAGCGAGTTGCGGTCTCGGCTTCAGTCAGGAATACAGCGCGTCTCGCGCGGTCGACGCGTTGAAGCAGCGCATCACGATCGCCCATGCCCTGGTCTCGGAATGGTCGAAGAGGCTCTTCTTCGAGCACGACCGGCACCACCGGGGACCACGCCGGCGAGCAAGGCATGGCCGAGCGACAGTCCCGGGCCTGATTGAGGATGCCCGTTCAGCTGGTCACCGACAGGGTGCGTTGCCCTTATCGGTTGGACCGGAAATGGAGGCGACGGAGGCGCATCGAAGGTGAGCAGAGTTTTCGCGACAATTGCGCGGCGCTTCATCCCGTTTGAGCCGATGGCCGACGTGATGCGCCCTGGCGAGAAGTTTCCCGGCTTTGTCCGGCGCGCCAGCGGCATGCATCAGGTCTATGTCAGCGTGATCGCAATTTTGGTTGCCTTGGCCAACTTTATCCCCATCGACCTGCAGAGACGGATCGTCGATGTGGCGATTGCCGACAAGAACGTACGGGCGCTTCTGGCGCTCGGCAGCCTGTATCTTGCGGCTATACTCCTGCATGCGGGGCTGAAATACGCCCTGATCGTCTATCAGGGCTGGGTCGGAGAGAGCGTGGTGAAGACGGCCCGCGACCAACTCGCTGTCGTCGCCACGCAGAGGTCCGCGCGCGAGCATGCAAGGAGTGGCCAGACCGCCGGCATCATCGGCAACGAGATCGACTATGTTGGCGCATTTGTCGGCACCAGCATCTCTGAATGCGTAGTCAACATCACGATAATGATCTCCGTCATATCTTACATGATCTACATGCAGCCGGTGATCGCTCTGGTCAGCGGCGTGTCACTTCTGCCGCAGATCCTGCTTGCGCTTTACATGCAGAAGGACCTGAACACACTCGTGGAACGGCAGGTCGCGCTGGTCCGAAAGCTTGGCAACCAGGCAGTCAATTCCTTCGCCAGTCACTCGACGAAGCGCCGAGCAGCCTTTCGCACCATACGCACGATCTTCAGCAACCGCATCGAATTCTATTTGTTGAGGTTCGGGCTGAAGACGTCAATGAATGTAGCCAACGCGATGGGGTCGCTGATGGTCCTGATCGTTGGCGGCTATCTTGTGATCCGCGGGCAGACGACGATCGGCACGATCGTCGCCTTCATTTCGGGCTTCCAACGCTTGTCGGAACCCACGGGAGAACTTCTCGACTTCTATCGCGACTATTCGCAAGCGAAAGTGCAATTCCGGATGATCATCCAGTGGGTCGACGGCGATCATCCCGCGCAGACCGGATCGCCCATATCTGCCGGGGTTTCAGGGCTCACTTAAACGATGAGGCGTACTGCACTGCTGGGGCCGAAGTGGAATTGCAGCTTTCCGGCTTCGTAACTAACATTCAGACGGTTAAAGCGTGTCGCGATCTTTCAGATTCGCTCCCTGCGCTTTAAACTATTGATTTTACGCATGTCTTTGTCCCGAAACCGGGTCCCACTTTCGGGAGACATGCTTTAACCTGCCGGTTTGGGGTCGTGAACTGACCCCATCCTGACATTCATTCCTCGATCGTTACGACAGGTCGCCCGCGCTCGACCCGTCCGATCACTCTAGCCGACGGATAGCCACGCGCGACGATTGTCTCGGCCAGTGCATCGGCGTTGTCACAAGCGATCAGCAGCCCACCGGAAGTCTGCGGGTCGGTAAGAAGATGACGCCGCCACTCCGGCATGCCATTGGACAGCCGCACCGCATCGCCGTAACTCGCCCAATTGCGGCGCGATGCGCCAGTGACGAAGCCTTGTTCCGCGAGTGATGCGGCCTGTGCAAAGACGGGAACGTCTTGGTCGCGGATCACGAGTGCGCAGCCGGAGCCGCGCGCCATCTCGAGGGCGTGTCCGATCAAGCCGAAGCCGGTCACATCCGTGATCGCATGCACGCTCGCGTCCAAGGCGAGGTCGGCCCCGATCCGATTGAGAAGGGTCGTCGAAGCAATCATCTCTTCATAGCCGCCGCGCGGTAACGCCTGCCTTTTGATGGCTGCGGAATAGATTCCGACGCCGAGTCCTTTGGTCAGGATCAAGGCATCTCCCGGCCTGGCTTCCGAATTGCGCCGGATGTCCGCCGGCCGGCAGGTGCCGATCACGGCAAGCCCATAGATCGGTTCCGGCGTGTCGATCGAATGGCCGCCAGCGACCGGTATTCCGGCGGTGGCGCAAATATCGCGGCCGCCATTCAGGATTTCCCGCACGGTGTGTGTCGGCAGCTTGTCGAGAGGCATTCCGAGGATGGCCAGGGCCATGATCGGACGTCCGCCCATTGCATAGATGTCGGAGAGGGCGTTGGTCGCGGCGATGCGGCCGAAGTCGTACGGATCGTCCACCATCGGCATGAAGAAATCGGTGGTCGCGAGCACGCAGGTCGTGTCGTCGATCTGCCAGACCGCGGCATCATCTCCGGTTTCTGTGCCGACAAGGAGCTGCCGAAAGGGATTTGATTGCGCCTGCTCTGCGAGAAGTTGCTGCAGGACCGAGGGCGCCAGCTTACAGCCGCAACCGCCGCCATGAGCAAGGCTGGTCAGGCGCGGAGGTGCTTCGGTGATATCGCCCCGCAACGCGGGAGCCGTTTCCAACACCACGCCACACTGTAGTGTCACATTCCGAAAAGCGTCAATCGCATTTTCCTGTGCGAACCATTTGCCGACTCCGATCTGCGCTCTAAGTGTTTGACATTGCGCCAATTCGGCTCAAAATGGCGTGCATATCCTTGGTTCTGGATGCCCCCAATGGGCATGGAATTCGGGAGGAACTCCAGATGAATCTTGAACTCTCACGGCGCGCGTTGCTGCAGACGGCAGGCGCGGGTCTCGCCGGCACGGCGTTAGGGGCTTTCGGCTTCGCCGACATCGAGGCCGCGCATGCGGCGGCGATCCGGTCCTTCAAGCTCGCCAACACGACCGAGACGCGCAACACCTGCCCGTACTGCTCGGTGGCCTGCGGCATAATCCTGTATTCGAAAGGCGATCTCAGGAAGGGCGAAAAGGCCGACATCACTCATATCGAGGGCGATACCGACCACCCGACCAATCGCGGCACTCTGTGCCCCAAGGGGTCCGCTCTGCTCGGTTTCGTGAAGTCTCCGACCCGCCTGCAGCATCCGATGGTCCGCAAGCCCGGGTCCGACAAGTTCGAGCCGATTAGCTGGGAAGACGCGCTCGGTCGCATCGCCCGATTGATGAAGGACGATCGCGACAAGAACTTCGTCGCGAGGAACAATGATGGCGTGACGGTCAACCGGTGGATCTCCACCGGATTCCTTGCCGCCTCGGCTTCGACCAATGAAACCGCGTTCGCGACCTACAAGGTGGTGCGCAGCGCGGGAATGCTGGTGTTCGACAACCAGGCGCGTGTCTGACACGGCCCGACGGTGGCGAGTCTCGCCCCAACATTCGGCCGCGGCGCAATGACCAATTCCTGGACCGACATCAGGAATACGGATCTTGTTGTGATCATGGGCGGCAATGCCGCGGAAGCGCATCCTTGCGGCTTCAAATGGGTCACGGAAGCGAAGGCCAACCGCGGCGCCAAGCTTATCGTCATCGACCCGCGCTTCACGCGCTCGGCTTCGGTGTCGGACCTTTACGCACCGATCCGCCAGGGAACGGACATCGCCTTCCTGCTCGGCCTGATCAACTACTGTATCCAGCACGACAAGGTGCAATGGGACTATGTGAAGTCCTTCACCAACGCGACCTATGTCGTCAAGGAGGGTTTCACCTACAAGGACGGCCTCTTCTCCGGCTATGACGAGGCGAAGCGGGACTACGACAAGTCCAGTTGGGACTATGACATAGGTCCGGACGGCTTTGCCGTCGTCGACGAGACGCTGCAGAATCCACGCTGCGTCTGGAACCTCCTGAAGAACCACGTCTCCGTCTATGCGCCGGAGATGGTCGAGCGCATCTGCGGCACGCCGAAGGAGAAGTTCCTGAAGGTGGCCGCGATGGTCGCGGAGACCTCTTCGCCGACCAAGGCGATGACGTCGATGTACGCGCTCGGCTGGACCCAGCACTCGAAGGGCTCGCAGAACATCCGCGCCATGGCGATGCTGCAGCTTGTTCTCGGCAATATCGGCATTCGCGGAGGCGGCATGAACGCGCTTCGCGGCCACTCCAACATCCAGGGGCTGACCGACCTTGGGCTGATGTCGAACCTGCTGCCCGGCTACCTCACGCTGCCGACGCAGAAGGAGCCGGATCTGGCGGCCTACATGTCGACGCGCGGTTTCAAGCCGCTGCGGCCGAACCAGATGAGCTATTGGCAGAACTACAAGAAGTTCTTCGTCAGCTTCCAGAAGTCGATGTGGGGCGATGCGGCAACGCCGGAGAACGACTTCGCCTATGACTACCTGCCGAAGCTCGACTTGCCGGGCTACGACCTGCTGCGCGCTTTCGAGCTCATGCACCAGGGCAAGATGAACGGCTATTTCTGCCAGGGCTTCAACCCGCTGCAGGCGGCCCCGAACAAGAAGAAGGTGATCGAGTCCCTTTCGAAGCTCAAATTCCTCGTCATCATGGATCCGCTGGACACGGAGACGGGGCGGTTCTGGGAGAACCATGGGCCGTATAACGATGTCGATCCGACGAAGATCCAGACGGAAGTCTACCAGCTGCCCTCGACCTGCTTCGCCGAGGACGACGGCTCGCTGGTCAATTCAGGGCGCTGGCTGCAGTGGCATTGGGCCGGCGGCACCCCCCCCGGCGAAGCCAAGCGCGATACCTGGATCATGGCGCAGCTTCATCTGCGCCTGAAGGAGCTCTACGCCAAGGAAGGCGGCGCTTTCCCCGATCCGATCGTCAAGCTCAACTGGCCTTATGCCGATCCCGGCGATCCGAAGGCCGAGGAGCTGGCCCAGGAGATCAACGGCCGGGCACTCGCAAGGGTGACCGACACGGCCGACCCGACGAAGGTGCTGGCCGAGGCCGGCAAGCTGCTGCCGGCCTTTGCCGCGCTGCGTGACGACGGCTCGACCGCCTGCGGCTGCTGGATCTATTCCGGCTGCTTCAACGAGAACGGCAACAACATGGCAAGGCGCGATACGTCCGATCCGGACGACGCCGGTTTCTACTCGAAATGGGCGTTCTCATGGCCTGCCAACCGCCGCATCCTCTACAACAGGGCGTCGGCTGACCTCACTGGAAAACCTTGGGATCCGAGCCGCAAAGTGATCGCATGGGACGGCCAGAAATGGTCGGGTTACGACGTACCTGATATTGTGCCGACCGCGAAGCCCGATCAGGTCGGCCCGTTCATCATGAACCCGGAAGGCGTCTCGCGTCTCTTTACCCGGGGCATGATGCGCGACGGACCGTTCCCGGCCCATTACGAGCCGTTCGAGTCGCCGATCGTCAATCCGGTCGCGCCCAAAGTCCGCGGCAATCCGGCCGCCCGTGTATTCGAGGGCGACATGGCCCAGTTTGCCGAAGCGGCTTCCAAGGAGTTCCCCTATGCGGCGACCTCGTACCGCCTGACCGAGCATTTCCACTTCTGGACCAAGCACGTCATCGTCAATGCGGTGATGCAGCCGGAGTTCTTCGTGGAGATTTCGGAACAGCTGGCGGCCGAGAAGGGGATCACCAAAGGCGGCTGGGTCCGCGTCTGGTCGAAGCGCGGTTCGGTCGTGGCGAAGGCCATGGTGACCAAGCGGATCAAGCCGCTCACCTGCGACGGCAAGATCGTCCATATCGTCGGCATTCCGCTGCACTGGGGCTTCACCGGAGCGGCGAAGAAAGGCTTCGGCCCGAACATGCTCACTCCCTTTGTCGGCGACGCCAATATCGAGACGCCCGAGTACAAGGCGTTCCTGGTCAATATCGAGCCCGCACCAGGGCCGGTGGCATAGGAGGAGCGAGCGATGTTCCCTCCCCTTCCAAACCCTTCGACAACGGACACTGCGCCGCGTCTTTCCGAGAAGGACCTCATCCGCCGCTCGGCGTCGACCGTGCCTGCCCCCGAGCAGCGGTTGACGGAAGTCGCCAAGCTCATCGATGTCTCGAAATGCATCGGCTGCAAGGCCTGCCAGACGGCCTGCATCGAATGGAACGACACGCACCCGCCGGTCGGCGTCTTCGACGGCGCCTTCGAGAACCCTCCCGACCTGACGCCGGACATGTTCACGCTGATGCGCTACAGCGAATGGGACAATCCCGAGACCAACGAGCTCGAATGGCTGATCAGGAAGGACGGCTGCATGCACTGCGCCGATCCGGGCTGCCTCAAGGCCTGCCCGGCGCCGGGCGCGATCGTGCAGTATTCGAACGGCATCGTCGATTTCGTCCACGAGAACTGCATCGGCTGCGGCTACTGCATCAAGGGCTGCCCGTTCAACATCCCGCGCATCTCCAAGGTCGACCACACGGCCTATAAATGCACGCTCTGCTCAGACCGCGTCGCGGTCGGCCAAGGCCCGGCCTGCGCAAAGGCGTGCCCAACCCAGGCGATCGTCTTCGGCACCAAGGACGAGATGAAAGGCTGGGCCGCCAAGCGCGTCGAGGACTTGAAGTCGCGCGGCTTCGCCAATGCCGGCCTTTACGATCCGCCGGGCGTCGGCGGGACACATGTGATGTATGTGCTGCATCATGCCGACCAGCCGGAACTCTACTCGGGCTTGCCGAAGGACCCGAAGATCAGTCCGCTGGTGGAGGCATGGAAAGGTGTGACCAAATATGCGGGCCTCACGGTCTTGGGCGTGGCGGCCGGCGTCGGCTTGCTTCACCATTTGATCATGGGACCCAACAGGGTGTCCGAAGCGGATGAGGAGCACGCCGAAGAGCTGACGGAAGGCGACAGCCATGGCCGCCGATGACGTGAAGCCGAACGAACAGATCCATCCCGGCAAGCCAGTTATCGTAGATCGGTACACGGTGGGCGCGCGGATCAACCACTGGATCACGGCGGCCAGCCTGATCCTGCTCGCCCTGTCCGGCCTTGCGATGTTTCACCCGAGCCTGTTTTTCCTGTCCGGCCTTTTCGGCGGCGGCCAGTTCACGCGCTTCATCCATCCATGGATCGGTGTCGTGCTCTTCTTCAGCTTCCTCGGGCTGTTCCTTCGCTTCTGGAAGGCCAACCTGTGGCAGCGCGAGGACGGAACGTGGCTCGCCCGTTTCCGCGACGTGCTGGCCAACCACGAGGACAATGCTCCTGAGGTCGGCAAGTACAATGCCGGCCAGAAGCTCGTCTTCTGGTCAATGTCGGTGCTGATTGTGATCCTCATCTCCAGCGGATTGGTGGCTTGGGATCAATATTTCGCCCAGTATACGACAATCGATCAGAAGCGTGTGGCCATACTTGTCCACTCCATCGCGGCGGTGGCCATCATCGGCGTCTGGATCGTCCATTTCTACTCGGCCATCTGGGTGCGCGGCACCATCCCCGCCATGACGCGAGGGCGGGTGACCGGTGGCTGGGCCTGGCGGCATCATCGCAAATGGCTGCGGGAACTCGTCACCAGATCGAGCAAGGGAGCAGGACCCTCGGGATCGAAGCCCGCCGGATAGAGCGGGCGCTGGCGGGATGACTTTTCCGCCCTAGTTCTGTGTTTGCGCATGATTTTGTGCGCCGGTCAGGCAGCCACGTGGCCCGTGCGGTTCGTGAGGTTCGAATGCCAAGACAGATCATTCCGGCCGGTTCGGACCCCACCGCCATCGGCGAAGTCTCTGCCCCTCCCTTTGCTCGCCTTCCCGAGCCTTCGCTTCTGTTTTCTCGCCGCGCTGAGCGGTGGAACGCGCTGGCCGCGGGCCATGAGCTGGGTCCCTATCTTCGCTTCCTTGCCGCTCTCGCCGATGTGCAGCATCGCATTCAGGAAGGCTTAGC